>JAJQFC010000093.1 GCA_021201355.1 Planctomycetaceae bacterium
TCCACCGGCTCACCATCTCCGCCATGTAGGTGGGAACGCGGACGTTCTTCACCTTCGACGACAGCGCCCGGCGGATTGTCTGCTTAATCCACCAGGATGCATAGGTGGAAAAACGCCGGCCGCTTTCCGGATTGAACTGTTCAACCGCCTTCAGGAGACCGAGGTTGCCCTCGGCGATGACGTCGAGGAGAACGAGGCCGCAGTTTGAATAACTCTTCGCTATGGAGACGACCAGCCTCAAGTTGCACTGGATCATCTTTTCGCGCGCTTCCGCGTCGCCCTGGAGGATTTTCCGGGACAGTTCGATCTCCTCTTCTTTGCTGAGAAGGGGAAAACGGCCGATTTCCTGAAGGTATTGTTCAATATCGCCGTCGCTCATGGGAGGACAACCTTCCAAAAAACCTGGTGATACCGGAAACGGCATGACGGAGTTCCGGACGACCTGGGAACGTGTCCACACGAATCGCCTGAACCCGCAATGCGCTCGTCTCGACAGTCTCTGACGGAAAACCGGTCAAAGGCCGAGTCGTTTCTCCGAATTCGCATCGCGGACTGTTCCGAATCATCGTAACGATTATGGTCTTGCACGCAAGTAAAAACTGGTCGGACAGAAAATTCAAAAATGCATGCACCTGAAAAGTACGTCCTGGTTCAGACACTCGACCGATCGGGTTCAGGCACGATGGTAGCCGAACCGGATTGACGAACAATCAACTTTAACTGAGACGGGACCGGCCGAAAGCATTACGCTTTACCGCCAGCCAGCCCCGGCGGGAATCGCAAGGCGGAGCGGTTGATCAACGCCTTGCATTTTCTTTCGAAATAACTACCATACATGAAGAGAGCCTGGCCTGGACACGGTCCGGGCTTTCGTTTTTACCCGAATCGCCGCCCGAACGCCTTCCCGGCGCAGGAAGACCTGTTCCGGGACGGCACGACGTTCACTGCGACGAAAATATCGCTCGACCTATTCGCGGTTTACGGAATACAAAGTTGTCCGGGTAACTGCCGGGTCGCCGTCGAAGTCGGGGAAAAGCTCCGGCATGCTGGTTTTCGACCGGTGTTTTTGGGCGAAAGCACGCTGAGAAGAGCTTATGACCGACGTGTACGGCGACGGGACGGCAGGTGTCGAGTAGCTTCCAGTTTGTGGCGATCAACATACAAAACGGGTCGGAGGCATTGCACCCGGCAGTGATCGGACCATCCCGGACCGCCGCGCCGTACCAAGGGCGCGAACGCCGGAACCGGACCGCCGGCGCCGGCCCTTCGAAAGGAATATCCATGCACCATCCGTATGGGCGCATCGGCGGCTCACTACTTGTCTGTTTCCTATTACTGTCCGCAATCGTCACCGGACCCGCCGGCGAAGAGGCGGGACGGCGAAATCCCGCCCTCCCGAGCGACGACGACCTTATCCTGTTCGACGACAGCGCCCCAGACCTTCCCATCCATGTCGACGTCATGGGCGCGAACCAGGCCGCTTTCCCGGTCCTTTACGGCGAAGTCGAGGCGACGGTGGCGCGGGCGACGGACGCCGCACCGGACCACCCCGCCGCGCCGGCCGACAGCGGGTCCACCACATCCGCATCGGGACAACCGACCGGCGTCACCATCACCGTCACGACCTCCCCGGTCGTACCGGGGTCGGCGGCGGAACCATCCTTCCCGGCAGGCGTCGCCGACGCCGCGCCGACGCCCGTCATCCCAACGGAAACGGCAATCGTCGCCCCGGCGGGCGCGGCGCCTTCCGATACGGTAGCGCCGCCGGCCGCCGTGGCGTCGGCCCCGGGCGAACCGGTTCCCCTGCCTCCGCCCGTTGAACTGACCGGTCCCGGACCGGCCACGGCCGCCAGGAGCACCCCGGCCGGCGCCGTCGATTCGGGCGTGGTGCCGACCATCGCCCCGGTCGTCACCGCCCCCACGGTCGGCCTAGCCGAACTCGGCACCGGCGGTTCACCCGACGGCACGCCGATTCCGCCGCCGCCCCTTCCCGAACTTCCGGCCACCACGCCGGAGCCGCCGCTGCCGCCGCCGGACCTGGCCCTGGTCCGGGCCGAATTCAACCGGCTTAAAACCTTCTGCGAGGAAGACAGCCTCGGCAGCGCCGCCGAAGTCTATGCCCGCCTTCCCGAATTCGGGAAGGACGAGGAAGTCAACCACCTCCGGGCCGACGCCGCCAACCTCCTTATCCTCGCCCTTGCCCGGGCTGACAACCTGTCCGCGGCGAAACGGATTTACGAATCCGTCCCCCTCGATCCGCCGGGCTACGACGCCAGCCTCGCCAAGGCCCGCGCCGTCATCAACCTCACCACCTACTACGTCCGGGCCGAACGGTTCAACGACGCCTTCGCCATCCTCATGGACGTCGGCAGCATCCCGAACCGAAGCGCCCTCAACAACGAACTGTTCCGCCTCATGGCCCGGATGATCCCGTACCTGGACAACGCCGAGGAGACGGACAAGGCCCAGACCGTCTTCGACCTCCTCCTGGCCGAAGTCAAGTCTCCCGGCACCGCTGCTCTCTTTTCGGACAATGTCGCCGGCGTCCTCAAATACCTGTTCTATTACGTGGACAAGACGGAATCGCCGCCGCGGCGCCGCATCCGCCTCGACTTCCTCGAATACATTTTCGCCGAACTCGAGCGATACGCCGAAAACCAGGACATCCGCCTGATCCGGAAACAACTCGGCGACGGCCTGGCCGAACGCTATTCCGGGGTTCCCGAACGCGCCGCCCGGTTTTACACCGAGACCGGACAGTGATCCGGACGCGAACCGGACGGTACCGACCGGCAACCCGAGGGGCTTTCGGCCGGATTTACGAAGGAAATAAAGCATAATGGCGAAACAACAGCGCATCTGCGTCATCGGCCTCGGCCAATTCGGCCATCACCTCGCCGTCGAACTGGCCAAGGAATGCGAAGTCCTGGCGATTGACAAAAACCAGTCCGTCATCAACGACGTCGGCGACCTGGTCCAGCGCGCCTACTGCCTGGACAGCCGCGACTACACCGCCCTCTCCACCGTGGTCGGGGACGACTTCGACGACGCCGTCGTCGGCATGTCCGAAAATATGGAGGCGAGCATCCTTACCGTCCTCCACCTCCGCCGCCTCAAGCTTCCGCATATCTACGCCAAGGCGACGAGCCGCGATCACGCCGAGATTCTCAAAGCCATCGGCGCCGATTCGATAATCTTCCCCGAACGGGAAACGGCATCCCGACTCGCCACGCAACTCGTCAACAAGAACCTTCTCGACTTTATCCCGCTGTCCGAAAACTACATGGTCATGCAGATCACCCCGCCCGAATGGGCCATCGGCAAGACCCTTCTCCAGCTCGACCTCCGGAAGCGGTTCGACATCTTCGTCATCGCGGTGAAGGAACACATCCCGGAACGGACCGCCTTCCTCCCCGGTCCCGATTTCGTCGTCAAGGACTCGGACGCCCTCCTCGTCATAGGGAAAAAGGACAGCCTCGAGACCATAGCCGACGCCCCGAACCCGTTCGAGGGGAAATAGGCATGGCTTATGCGGAAGGGCGGGAAACGACGGAACAGCCGCGGCGGCGCCGGTTCACCGGCGGCCGGAGTGTCCGCAACGACCGCTCGGCCCGTGGCGGACGGCGCGCCGTCCCGGGCACGGATATTTTTCAGGAGCCGCGTTGACCACCCGTACTCATACCAGCAATAACCGCGTCTCGCCGGCTTTTGTCGTTTTCCTCTGGTTTGTCGTGGCGATAGGCGTCGGCACCGTTCTTCTCTGGTTGCCCTGGGCCCACACCGGCCCGGACATCAGGCTGCCGTTTCTCGACGCCCTGTTCACCGCCGTGTCGGCCGCCTGCGTCACCGGCCTGTCCGTCGTGAACGTCCACGACACCTTTTCCTTTTTCGGCCAGTTCATCATCTTTGTCCTGATGGAACTGGGCGGCATGGGCATCATGACATTTGCCAGTTACGGCTTCCGCCTCATCGGGCGGCGAATGAGCATGGAGCACCACCTCGCCACCGCCGACGCCATCTACGGCAGTGACGCCGCCAATATTTTCAAGAAAACCTTTGTCCAGATCCTCAAGGTCACCCTGTCCATACAGGCCATCGGCGCCGTTCTCCTCTTCATCAGCCTGGCGCCCCGGCACGCGGCGGCGGGCGAGTACGGTCTCTGGGTCTGGTCGTCCCTGTTCCATTCCGTCTCCGCCTTCTGTAACAGCGGCTTCATGATTTATCAGGACGACCTGCAATCGCTCCGGCAAAACATCCCGTTCCTGGTGACACTCCTCACCCTCGTCACCCTGGGCGGCCTCGGCCACATGGTCCTAAACGAACTATACCGCCTGCCCGGCTATATCCGGAACCATACCAAAAAGCCGAAATGGATATCCCTCCACACCCGGGTGGTCCTGACCATGACGGCAGTCATGATTCTGATTGGCACGCTGTGTATTTGGGCGTTGGGGACCAAGGAGGAGGGGTCGAGCCTCTGGCACGCCATTTTCGAAACAATCAGCGGGCGCACCGCCGGATTCAGCATCATCAGCCAGGCCGGGCTGCCGCTGCCGTCCATCATCGTGCTTTGTTTCGTCATGTTCGTGGGCGGATCGCCCGGATCGTGCGCGGGCGGCATCAAGACAACGTCCCTTGCCATCTGGATAGGCCGAATCCACGCCAACCTCCGGAACGACACCAATGTCAATCTTTTCGGCTATACCATCGCCCCGGACCTGGTGAGCCGGGCCCGCATCCTTATGGCGGTGACGTCGGTGTGGCTCCTGGCCGGCGTGTTCATCCTCGCCGTCATCCATCCGCAGGAAAACCTCCAAACCCTCATCTTCGAGCAGATTTCCGCCTTCGGAACGGTCGGGCTGTCCATGAACTTCACCCCGCGCCTCGAAAGCGCCGGCCGGGTCTGGATAATCATTTCCATGTTCGTCGGCCGTCTCGGCCCCCTCTCCATCGCCCTGTGGATGGTGCCGTCGAAGAAGGTCAGCATCAACCGGCCGATCGGGCGGATCATGGTCGGGTAGGCCATGCCCGAAAACGGCCTGACATCCGTGGACGAACCGGCGGACAGACCCGGATCTCCCGGTCGTTTCCTTACCCGTCGTTGACCTCCGCCCGACCGGCGGACGTGACCTCGTCTGCCGCTTCCCCTTCCCTTCCCGTAGTCCTATGCGCGTTCGCTTTCCCGCCGGACTATCCACTCCGCCGCGTCGGACAGGTTTGTCGCGACATAGTCCGGGTCCAGGCCGGGTATGGCCCTGGTCTTTTCCCCGTGGCCCGTGAGGACGAGCACCGTCGTCGCCCCGACTGCCTGGCCGACGCGGATATCGGCTTCGCTGTCGCCAACAATGTAACTGTCCGCCAGTTCGGCACCATGGTCCCGGGCGGCGCTTTCCAGCATGCCGGGACGCGGTTTCCGGCAGGCGCAGTTGTCCTCCGGAACGTGGGGGCAATGGTACATTCCGGCGAAAATGGTATCGTCACCTATGAGGTCGAGCATTCTCCGGTGGATCGCGGCGAGGTCGTCCTCGGTCAGGTAGCCGCGGCCGATTCCGGACTGGTTACTGACAAGGACCGGCGTCACTCCGGTCGCCCTGAGGCGGGCGAGCGCGGCTATGGTGTCAGGGAACAATTCGGTTTCGGCCGGATCCTTTTGATAGTGTTTGTTGACGATGACGGTTCCGTCGCGGTCGAGAAATACCAGTACGGGTTTCTTTTTCATACTTTATCTTTCGTGGTTCGGCTTCCAAATTCTTTCCGGAAGGTGTCCTCGTCGTCCGGACCGGAGGCGACGGTTCCTGCCGGTGCGGCGCCATCCTGTTCCGGCTGATTTTTCCGTTCTCCACGCTTGCAGCGGAGCGTTCACCTCGCCGGCAAGTGTCCTAATACTTCGTCCATCCATTACCATAACAACATGTTACAATGTAATTTATACCCGCCCGCCACCACTCCGATGCAACTGGCACCATGATTGCATCTCTCGCCCGTGGACACCTTTTCAGGATGAAGAGGATGCGTTACCCGGTCCCAAGGAGAACGTCATGGGTTTTCATACACTTTCCATCGGTACGTCGGCTATCCTTACCGCCCGGTACGGGCTTGACGTCACCGGTCAGAACCTCGGCAATATCGACACGCCCGGGTATTCGCGCCAGCGCCTGAACCAATACGGTTCGGTCAACAGTTCGTCCGCCCTCGCGAACGGGGTGACGGGAAACGGCGTCTGGGTTCAGTCCATCCGCCGTGTCGGCAACGAATACGTCGAAAAACAGCTGCGCCAGGCCACTTCCACCGACGAATACTACGGCGGCCTGTCCGACGGCTACACCCGCCTCCAGGGGTATATCAACGAACTCCGGTACGGCGAAATCGACGGGAACGCCCTCTCCGACACTATGAACAACTTCTGGAACGCCTTCAAGGACTTTTCCGGCGGCGTTGAAAACCTGTCCCTCCGGAAAACCCCCGTCGAGATGGCCCAGGCCATGACCGGCCGTTTCAACACCCTCGGCCAGCAGCTCGACACCTACCGCCGCGACCTGGATGAAGAAATCGGCGCATCCGTCTCCCAGATTAACCGGATCCTCGACGGCATCGCCGACCTCAATAAAAGCATCGTCTCCAGTGAACTCGGCGGCGCCACCGGCAAGAGCGCCAACGACCTCCGTGACCAGCGCGGCGAACTCGTCAAGGAACTCTACGAGTATATCGACGCCGACGTCGTCGAAGAGGCGAACGGCTCCTTCATCGTCAGCGTGCACGGCCGGAACCTGGTCTACTTCGATCAGGTCAAGGAACTGGTCAATGTCAAAACTATGTCGCCGGACGGCATCCAGGTCAACACCCCGTCCTTCGCGGAAGACCGCTATCCCCTGAACCCCGGGGACGGCAAGCTGGCGGCGCAGATGGAACTCCGAGACACCATCATCCCGTCCTACACGACGGAAGTGGACCAGCTGGCCGGTAATTTTATCTGGGAATTCAACCGCGTCTATTCCCAGACCCGCGGTCTCGAACCCTATACCAACATGACGGCGAAGAACGGCCCGACCAACCCGGAAGCCACCCTGAACAACCTGAAATACCTTGAACAGAATATCGTCCCCGGCACCTTCGAAATCAAGGACGGGGACTTCGACATCGTCATCGTCAATAAAAACACCGGCGAAAGTTACACAAGGACGGTGGAAATCGACCTGGACGGCCGGCCGGGACCGGACGGCGAACCGGACACCATCCTCTACGATCCGAACAACCCGGACGCCTCGAACTCCCTTATCAACCGCCTGCAGGCCAAGTTCGACGACGCCGTCCCCGGCGCCTTCACCGTCTCCATCGACCGGAACAACCAGGTCACCATCACCGCGAAGTCGTCCGACTACGGGTTCGCCTTCGCAAACGATACCTCGGGCGTCCTCGCCGCCCTCGGCATGAACACCTTCTTTACCGGCCACAACGCCACCACAATGGGGGTGGACGACACCTACGTGAAGAACCCGTCCCTCATGGGCGCTGCCTACTCCGGAAATTCCGGCGACAACAACGGCGCCCTTGACATTCTCGCCGTCCAGAACAAAAAGCTGACGACCCTGAGCGGCATGACGATGGACGAGCACTACCAGTCCATGGTCGGGCGCCTCGGCACCGAGGCGAATAAGACGACGAACGCCCGCTACCTCGCCGCCGACATCAAGAATCGCATGTTCAACCAGCGGGAATCCCTGTCCGGCGTCAGCGAGGACGAGGAAGTGGCGAAGCTCATCACCTACCAGCGGTCGTTCCAGTCGGCGGCGAAGTTCATCTCCACCGTCGACAGCCTGTACGAAACGCTCATCAACATGTAGCCGGAACCGGGCGGGAACGGCGCCCGGCCCGAACCGAGGCCGGGGAGACGGCACTCAGTACATTTTAACTACACGCAATCGGATGCGGTCTAGGAGGTATACATCATGTTTCGCTCAACCGGCAGAATGGTTTCCTACAACAATGTCACCACCATGCAAAGGAACTTTCGCGTCCTGAACAAGGTGACGAATCAGCTCGGCCTGGAACAGCAGGTCACCGAGCTTGAGGACGATCCGATGTCCGCCAACATCGGCGTCAAACTGACGAACCTTATGTCGAAAATAAACCAGTACCGCCGAAACCTGAATACCTACGCCATTCCGACGGCGAAGAATACGGACGGTGCCCTCACCTCCATGGTCGCGCAAACAAAGGGCCTCGCCGCCCTCGTGAACGGCCAGGCCAACAGCGCCACCTCCACCGACGAAACGCGCTCCGCCACCTCGGCCCAAATCAGCGAGACGTTGAAGTCCCTCATGAGCCTCGGGAACTACAACGACGGCACCCGCTACATCTTCGGCGGCAGCTATACCTCCTCCCCGCCCTTCACCACCGTGAACGGGCGGTACGTCCAGTACAACGGCAACAACGACTACCTGAAAATTGCCGCCGACGCCAACACGAACATTCCGATTAACTCCACCGGCCAGGACGTCTTCGGAAACCTGACAACCACCATCCCGAGCCGCGACCTGAACCCCGGCGTCAACCTGACGACGGACTACGCCACCAGGCTCTCCGACCTGAACAACGGCCAGGGCGTCCCGAAAGGGAAGATAATGGTCTACTACAGCGCCTACCCGGACGGGCTCGAAGTCGACCTCTCCAAATGCGAGACGCTTGAGGACGTCAAGGACGCTATCGAAAACACCACCCTCGAAGCGAGCCGCGCCCTCGATCCGAACAAGCACAGCTGGATTGACAACGGCACCCTCGACTACAAGGACCTCCAGGACCGCTACGTCAAGGTCACGGTCAACCCGGAAGGAAACGGCATATCCCTCCAGGAAATCGACCGGGGCGAACCGCTCCCGGAACCGACCGCCCAGGAACGGAAAAACGGCCTCGCCTATTCCGGCCAGCCCGGCTACCAGGCCGGCCAGTACGGCGTCGCCCAGGGCCAGAACGGCGGCTCTACCACGGTCTATGACAAGGAAAACCTCATTTACGGCACCGCCACCACCTACGCCCCGCTCCGGGTGGACGACTACGCCCAGAACAAGGTCGCGGAAGGCCTCGGCATCCGCGGCACCGCCAACAGCTACGACCCGACTCGGCCGGACAGCATACTGGACGGCTACCTCCACGGCCGCGACCTCGACCCGCGCCTCTCGGACCGTACCCTCCTCGCCGACCTGGAAGGCTACAACGACGCCACCTACACCTTCACGAACGGCGCCAAACCGAAAACCATCCTCGTCGAGGAAGCCCCCACCGACTCGAACTCCGTCTTCAACGCCTGGAACCTGTCCGGCGTCGCCATCGGCCAGAATACCGGACGGAACGGCGAACTGTACGCCAAGGCGGTCAACGTCGGCACGGCGGAGGAACCGGAAATCCGCGTCGAACTCTACACCTCGCCCGTCGATTCGGCCCGCCCGTCCGAACTGGTCGCCACCGGCACCTACACGAAGTCGGCCGCCGGCGGCACCGTCATCCTCGAGGAGGCGAATTCGTCCGGCCTGTCCGGCTCGGTCGGCATCGTCCTTCCGGGAAGCGTCGGCGAAGCCAAGGTCAACCTGAAGGTTTCGTTCCCCGACACCAACCAGGCGTCCGTGCACGTCCCCGCCTTCGAAGAGGAAGCCGGCGCCAAGGGTCAGTCGAAGGACGTCCTGAACATCGCCTCGGGCTGGAACATCAGGGGCCTCGACAAGCCGCCGGCCAGCGGCTTCGACGTCAACCACCCGGCCACCACCGACCTCGACGGCAACGTCTCCGTCAATTTCCGCCGCGACGGCGACTACTTTATCGTCGAACTGAGCCGCCCGGCCTACGGCGATCAGCCGGCGGCGAAGATTGCCGAAGGCCGCATGTACATCGGCGACAAGATGAACGGCGACCAGTTGGCGGCGACCGCCTCCGGCCGTATCGAATTCATCGGCGAACCCGGTTTCGAAGGCGTCGGCGGCAGCGTCTATATCGAACTTCCGAGCGGCACCACCTTCGGCGACGCCACCGTCGGCACCGGCGCGGACAACCCGACCACCGTCACCTACCCGCTCCAGGAAGACTTCGCCTACCAGGGCGAATTCACTCCGGGCGGCGCCATGGCGCTGACGGACGACCTGACCATGTCCCAGCCCGCCCAGGCCTTCAAGCCGACCGTGGACACGGTGTTCAAAAAGGGCCAGGTGTTCGAGAACGACGTCTGGCTCCCCAGCGGCGGCCGCATCCCGGCCGGTACACCGCTGGCCCAGGACACAACCATCCCGGCCGGAACCACCCTCGTCGCCAGCACCATCGTGGCGGGGACCGTTCTCCCGGCCGGAACCACCCTGTCCATCAACGACACCTTCCCGGCCGGAACCGTCATCCCCCGCGGATCGTACCTGGACGGCAGCGGCGCCAGCTTCCCGGCGGACGGCATGACCATGTACCAGACGCGGACCAACCCCTACACCGGGGCTGTGGAACGGATCCCGTCCGAGGCCGAGCAGGCGGTGGCGAGCGGATTCAACGTCCGCGCCACTTTTGCGACAGTCGAGGATTTCAACCGGGCGGTGCAGGAAAAAGGCATTTACGTAAGGTCGGAAGTGTCCGCCGACGGACGGGGCCTCGAATTCTCGTCCACCCTCGCCGGCGCCTGGCTCACCGTCGCCGAGGACAGCGACTGCTACGAACAGATGGGCGACACCAACAACCAGCTTTCGAACCTCAACCTGAACGGCCTGGTCAAGGGCGCGAACACGGACAACAAGGGGAACGTCTACACCGAAGTCATTTACTATCCCCCGGACCCGAACCACCCGGACCGGCCAGTCACCGTCACCGGCGACGACGGCACGATCTACGAACTGGAACCCGGCTACTACGTCCGGGTCTACTCCGACGCCGAACAGATGAAGCACGATTACGAAAACCGCGACAACACCACCCTGGTGGCGGAAGGCTTTGTTCCGGCCGGCAAGTGGAATAGCGACTACACCGAAAAGGAAGCGATTGAACTCTACCAGGAATATGAAACATACCTGGCGGACTGGCAGCCGGACCCGACCCTCCCGGGAGGCGGGGAGCCGCAGAGCTGGCAGGAATACTACCGGGAACACGGCACCCAGCCCTTCGTCACCCAGCAGGCCGCGGACGGCACCGGCCTCCATACCCTCGGGTACATGAACGGACTGGTCCTGGAGGAACGGAACGACTCAGGAGTCTGGGGCACGGTGGATTTGGATTACCACGGCGAAAACCCGGCAGACCTCGTGCCGGATATCACCAAGACCGTGAACCCGGACGGCACCGTCGACTACACGGCCGAATACTCCACCGAAGACAACGGGAACATCGCCATCTATCCGGGCGGGTTCCGGTCGGTCGGAACGACCCACACCACGCTCCAGGAAATCGAAATCATGGACCCGACGCCGGGCATCAACGTCGACTACAGCGGCGCCGCCCACGGCGTCATCACCCGGACCGGCCCGAATACGGGCGACGTCGCCGTCACCCTCTATCGGGACGCCAGCCATTCCGTCGTGACCGCCAAGTCCGACCCGACCGAGGAAGTGGTGAACGGCAAGGTCGTCCTCTACGAAGTGGACCAGTACGGGAACATCCCGACGAACCCGGCCGACCGGAAGATCGCCGCCGTCATCACCGTCGCCGAAAACAACCTGCCGGAAGGCGGGTCGAACGACTTCACCATTGAAACCGGCGGCATCCGGAACGGCGGCCAGGAACGGGAAGACAACATCTTCGCCACCCTGAACGACATCATCGACGCCCTCGCCCGGGGCGATTCGGAAGCGCTTCCCGGCCTGGCGGAAAAAATCGATCGGGATCACGCCCGCATCGCCGCCGCCCAGAGTGAAAACGGCGCCCGGCAGAGCCAGATGGAACTGTTGGCGTCCCGGCACTCCGACGACCTGGACCGCCACATCGCCACCCGGACGTCCCGCGTCCTCATGGACGATCAGGCGATGACCGTCCTTATCACCCACTGGCAGGCGTCCATGCAGGCCTTCCAGGCGGCGATGCAGGTCGGGTCGCAGGTGATGCAGATGAGCATTCTCCAGTACCTGTAGTTCGTCCAGCCTCGCTTCCGGATGCGGGCAATAAACGCAATGTGCATACAAAAAGCGTCACGGCAGCCCGTAACGGCCGCCGTGACGCTTGTTTTTATCAGGTTTGACACCGCTCAGGTTTGACACCGCGCTCTATTCGCGGCAGACGTCGACCCAGGTGCCGCCGGTCCATTCCTCTAGTTCGGCCATGGTGGTCTTGACGCAGTTGTTCACCGCGCCGGCGGCGGGGTAGACGGCGTCGAAGATGCGGAGGGATGTATCCAGGTACACCTCAACGCCGTCCGCCAGGCCGAACGGGCAGACCCCGCCGGGCGGATGGCCGGTCACGGCCTGGCACTCGTCATGGGAAACGAAACCGGCCTTGCCGCCGAACCTGGCCTTGAACTTTGCATTGTCAAGGCGGGCGGTGCCTTTCGTGACAATGACGAGGACGCGGTCCGTCCCCTTCAAGTAAACGGCGAGGGTTTTCGCTATCTGCGCCTCTTCAACCCCGAGGGCGGCGGCGGCGAGGGGGACGGTGTGGATGTTTTCACTGAGGACGACGATGCGATCGTCCGCGTTGAACCGGGCCAGATGGGCCTGGACTGATTCTTCCGCCATTAGCCGAGTGTCTCCACCACGATGTCCTGGTTCGTATATATGCAAATTTCTCCGGCGATGTTCAGTGCTTCCCTGACGATGTCTTCGGCGGACAGGTCCGTTTTCCTGAGGAGGGCGCGGGCGGCGGCGGTGGCGTAGCCGGACCCGGAGCCGATGGACATGATATCGTCGTCCGGCTCGATGACGTCGCCGCTGCCGCCGAGGAGGAGAACCTTGTCCTTGTCCGCCACGATCATCGTGCTTTCGAGGCGGCGGAGGGCGCGGTCGGTGCGCCATTCCTTGGCCATTTCGATGGCGGCGCGGGTGATATTATTGTTGTGTTCGGACAGTTTTTTCTCGAAACGTTCGAGAAGGGCGAAGGCGTCGGCGGCCGAACCGGCGAAGCCGACCTTGACCGTTCCGTCGGCGAGGGACCGCACCTTGCGGGCGGCGGATTTGATCATCATGTTGCCGAGGGTGACCTGGCCGTCGCCGCCGATGGCGGTCTGGCCGTTCCGGCGAACGGCGAGGATGGTGGTGCTGCGTATTCCGGTTGCGTGTTCCATATGTTTGTAGCCTTTGTCGGAAGCGGGCCGGTATCCCCGGCCCTTGATTTGACTGCGTTTTTTGCAACTTCCCGGTGATAAAACCTGTCAGTCCGGCCAAGGAAGTCTTTACACCGGGTCGGCAATCACTATAATATTTCAATCTTTACGGGCGGTTAACTCAATTGGCAGAGTGCAACCCTTACAAGGTTGAAGTTACTGGTTCGAATCCAGTACCGCCCACCATCCCATACTACAAGCCCCGCCGGTTTTCCGGCAGGGCTTTTTTGTGCCATATGCACTTTTATTACCAATTTCACCGCTCGCCGCCGAGGATGTTGCGAGCGGCGGAACAGCGCCCGGCGCGGTTCCGAATTATTGCGGGCGGCTGGCCTGGTACTGGACCCATTCCTGACGCATCGGATCCTTGAGGGCGTTGTCGGCCTGGACGGCGGCCAGCGCCTCATTTCGGGCGTTTTCGAAGATGGCGACCAATTCGGCGTCACTCAGATCGGCCCGGCCGGCGGCGCGTTCCTCCTAAAGGAACCGGGCGACTTCACGGAACGCCCTGGCGAGGGCGTTCGTTTCGGCCGAACGGACCGACGCGGTGACGAGAAGCTCCCGGATACTTTCCTGCATCATGCCGTCGATAAGGCCGTCCGGCCGGCTCTTGAAGCTGGTCATCTGCCGCTCCATCAGGTCGATGATGGTGCGGAGCCGGGCAATCTCCTCGCTCCCGTAGGCAAACATCTGGCGGAGCGGACCCCGGACCACTTCCAGCACCGCCGGGTACATCAGGCGGTACTCGTCATGGAGGATGGCCATGGCGTCCTCGAGGGCGGTCCGGTCGCTCTGGATGCCTTCGTACATGGCCTCGAAATCGAGGGACAGGGCGGCGATGGCGGCAGCCTCAGCGGATTCGAGTTCCGGCCGGTGGTCGGTGCCGGTCGTCTCTTCCCTGACCGGTTCCTCGATGCGGTTGGCTTCGCTCCTGACCTCGACCTCGACGGCGCTGTCGTCGGTGGTCTGTTCTATGAAGCCGACTTCCAGACCGTCGCTGCCCTCCCCGCCGCCGCCATTGTCGCCGCCGCTGTCGGAGGCGCCGGGACCGCTGCCCGGATCGCCGGGGCCGTCATTGCCCGGCCCGTCGCTGCCCGGTGTATCGCCGGGGCCGTCACCGCTGTCACCGGGGCCGTTGCCCGGATCGGGCGGCAGCACGGGCGGTATCGGATCCGGGTCGGTAGGATCGGTCGGGTCCGTTGGGTCCGTCGGATCGGTTGGGTCAGTGGGATCCGTCGGATCGGTGGGACCCTCAGGATCGGATGGACCCGGGTCGACCGGCGGCGGATCAACAGGGGGCGGATCAACTGGTGGCGGATCAACCGGCGGCGGATCAACCGGTGGCGGATCGACTGGCGGCGGATCGACTGGTGGCGGTTCATCCGGCGCTTCGTCACGGGTGTAACTGAAGTCGCCAAATTTCGGCACCTCGTTATTCCGCTGTACATGCTCACCAGTGTAATAAATTGAACCGCTGATAGAAACGTCATATGAACCGGCATCGTTGTCTGGCGTGGTGTAGAGGAGGGATTTCAGGATGACATCCATCCGGGACGCGTGAAGATTGTCAGACGGAATGGTTCTCGAGGCGTCCGTTTCAACCATCCTGAAGGCAAAACTGGTGGTGCCGTCGTCATTTTCGACGGTTTTGGCGTGAGCTATGGCGTTATCCACGGAGTTGGGTATATCGATGGCGTTGATGGTGCCTCCATCGGCATCGAGGATGCCGAGGCGGACCACCTTGTCGTAGCCGTCGACAGCAGCATCGCCGTCAAAATAGGCGATCATACGGCCACCACCGGTCAGGTCATGCTGATCGACAAATTCACGAATTATTTCAGCTCTTTCCTCCGCAGTTTTTCCCGTCAGATCCAGAAGACCCAGCCCCCCTCGGATGGCGTTAGGGTGAAATCCAATTGATTGATTCGGTGCCAGGTGGAAAAATGATCATACGCATTCTTGTAAAGCAGGGCGAATTGAAGAGTGCCCTGATCACTGTCATTTTTCCAGAAGGGGAGGAACGAATTGGCGTCATTATCAATGGTGGCGTCTTCGGAAGAATCGAGGAAATGAATATCCTGCCCACCAAAGCCGGAATTCCCGTCGATATCACACCCGATAGTGTTGTCCTGATCGTAATCTTCCAGATGGTGTGGAGTGTACCAGTCCGGCGCCTTGTCGACATAGTCTGTCCCGGACGCATCATCGGCGGTGATGGCGGCTTGATAAAACGTCACCTCGACATTGACGGCGTCGTCGGCCGGGCCGGCAGCGCCGGATAACGGACCGTCCGGCTGGCCGTCCGGGTTGACGTTCCCGTCGCCACCGTTGGTATCGGCATTGTTGTCGAAAGAATCCGCGTCCGCATCGAGTATCTCGAGAACAGCGTCGACAACCTCGGCGCCGACGGCGCCGTCGAAAGCTATCCATTTTTCCAAACGGACCGGTTTACGGAACATAGTACACCTGCTTCCTAGTCATCCACCTGACGATACCGCATTGAAACAACCGCATGGCAAAGAGTTGCCACTTCAGTCAGTATACCACATCGCCGCCGGGAAGGCAAATCGTCAATACCACCGACCCTGAACCGGGAAGAGTTACGATGTCTGTTACGATACCGGATAGACTATCCCGGCTATAACTCCCTCCCTTGCGGAAACGGCTTTTTTGCCATAGAGTGGCTTGGTGTCACGGCCTTCGCAGCCGCTTGAACGACTTGGTATCGGCCGGATGTTTCGTGACCCGGAGGAGTGACAACCGGTATTTTCCTGAAAGGACCGCATGCGGATAGTTGAAATTATCCTCGGGCTTGGCATGATTCTCTGCGCCATTTTCCTCGGCATAAGCACGTACAAAACCCATTTTCGGAAAAAACCGGTCGACGACGCCGCGCCGGTCCCGGCCGAATCCTCCGTCGCCGCCCATGCCGCGTCGGACATCACCACAACCGGCACCGCCGACTCACCCGATAAAACAGTCTAACCTCCGAATTTCTATAGGGACGCGACCAGGCCCTTCAAGTCGGCCAAACCGACGACGACGCCGTCCGTGCCGAGGACCGGGATGTCGGCGATGCGCTTGTCCCTCATGAGGGCGAGGACATCGCCGGCGAGGGCGCCGACGGTGACGCGGCAGCAATTCCGGATCATGACGTCGCCGATGCGGCGGCCGAGGAAATTGTTGTCCGATTCGAGGCCGCGGCGGAGATCGCCGTCGCAGAAGATGCCTTCCAGCCGGTGGTCCGCGTCGACAATGACGGCGGCGCCGGCCCTGGCGGCGGTCATGGCGAGGATGGTTTTCTCCACCGTGCTGTCCGCCGTCACCGTGGCGACGGCGTCGCCGACGCGCATCACCGTCTCCACCGGAGCGACGCGCCGGCCGAGGGCGCCGGCCGGGTGGACGCGGGCATAGTCGTCCTCCCGGAAGCCGCGGCGGCGCATGAGGCAGATGGCAAGGGCATCGCCCAGCGCCAGGATGGCGGTGGTGGTCGCGGTCGGGGCAAGGCCGAGGGGGCAGGCTTCGTGAATATTCCCGATGTCCAGGACTATTTCGCAGTGGGCGGCCATCGTCGACCGGAGGTTTCCGGTAATGCCGACGACGCGGCAGCCGATTTTCCGGACAAAGGGGAGAAGGCGGGTGATTTCGTCCGATTCCCCGGAGTTCGACAGGAAGACGCAGACGTCATT
>JAJQFC010000141.1:0-14690 GCA_021201355.1 Planctomycetaceae bacterium
CGGGTGCCGGGACGGCTCACCGCCCGCGTTCCCGGTCGGGTGCCGGAACGGCGGACGTCCGTGCGGGAGGCGCCGGTTTTCGTTATGGACCGCGTGTCCGGCTTCCCGGACGCCGGCCTGACGCCGGTGCCGCCGGTGCCGGCGGCGAGGCGGTCGGTGTCGCCCCGGGCGGCGGTGTAGCCGGTGGCGGCGGGAGAGCCGATGTTATGGATCTTGGCCCGGCGCATCTTTTGCATAAGCTGCTGGGCCTGCATCCATTCGTTCCGGTCCATGACGTCCTGAAGCTGGCGGAGGGTCCGGACAAGGATGCGCTGGGAGACGTCGTCGATGACGAGGAACTGGATGTGGAGGCGCTGGACGCAGCCCTCATTCTGCTCCGGGTCAATTTCCTTGATGCCGACGATGGCGCCGAGGAGGGTCGCCGGCGGATTGCCGGCGGTGAGGGATTTCGAGAACCGGACCATGTCGCCGACCACGAAGGTGGCGCCGGACGGCGTTTCGATGGCGCAGCCGCCGAGGGAGATGTCCATCAGTTTTCCCGGGCGGATAGTGCCGAGTTCCTTGTCGAGGGTCGACATCTTGATGCTGCCGGCGGCGGCGGTGGAAATGTGGTTGAAGTCGATTTCCAGCGAAATCGGCAGGCGGACGGCATCCCGCTTCCGCACTTCCCAGGCGGTTTTCCACGGCGTTATCCGGCAATAGGGCATGCTGCCGGCGACGGCCTGGATGACGGTGGAGGTGAAGGCGAGGAGGCTCGGGCCGCTCTCGAGCATGCCTTCAATAAGCATGCCGGGCCGGATGGAGGCGACGAGCTGATCGTTGTTGGCCGGCAGGGTGACGTTAATCGTGTTCATGTCGTGGCCCATGACGAGGCACTCGAAGCCGCCTTCGACGCCTTCGAAGGTCAGGCGGCAGATGACGCCGGGCTTCAGGGTGGCGTCCATGAGGTCGAGAAGGGCGGCGGCGGTCTGGCCGGCGGTGACGCTCTTCTGCTCCTCCACAAGGCTTTTGACGTCGGCCGCCTGGGCGGCGAGGGCGCGGCGGGTGTCCTTGGGCGGCGGGAAAAACAGTTTTTCAATCTTCTCGCCGTAGGTTTTCGGGAAGTTCCGGTCCAGGTACGGAAGGAACTCGTCGTGGAACCGGGTTTTCATCATTATGATGGCGGCCGGATCGAGCTTCGGGACGGCGCGGAAGACGTTCAGGACGTGGTCGACGTCGTCGGGGGTGCCGCCGCGTTTCAGGAGGATCTTTTCCGCCATCTTGAGGGCGTCGCGGTACGCTTCCCGCTTGGCCCGGATGCGCGCGCGCTGCGCCAAGTAGAAGAAGACGATGATGGCGAGGATAATGAGGGTGATGGAGACGATGATGGTCGGCGTCAGCAGTGTCTGCTGCGGCGGCGGCAAACGGCCCTGCAGATCGATGGTGGCGCCGATGGGGACAGGCGGCAGCGGAACGGCGGCGAAGGCGGTCGGCCACAGACGTCCCTGCGTGATCCCTCGTGGTATCCGCCTGAACAATCGGGCGGCGCGGTCGGCTTCCGTCATGCTATGGTATCCCTGTTGGGAGTGCGGGTGGAATTGGCATTCAAGGCGATTATTCTTTCATGGATGTCTCATTGGATCCCCGGCGCCGACTGTTCCGGCGCACTGCGCAGCCATGTCACCTCGATACAACCGTAGACCAATCATATCGATGGACCCGAGGAGCCACAAGGGGAAAACTTTTTCCATTGGACCGGACGGCGAAACCTGCACAATGGCCGTGGACGGGCAGGTACTTCCCGGGAATAAAAATGCGAGGACGGAATGACTACGCAACGTGGTGTACTTGATGCCAGGATACTTCTCATACACGGCAGCGATCCGCTGGCCATGGCGAAGCGGCTGATGGCCGAGGCCGGGATTGCCGGACGGGTGCCGCCGGGCGCGAGCGTTCTCCTGAAGCCGAACCTGGTGGTGGCGAAACCGGCGTCGGAAGGCGCCACCACCCACACCGAGGTGGTGGCCGGAGTCATCGAGTCGCTCGTCGAGGCGGGGATTCCGGCCGGGAGCATTACGGTCGGCGAGGGCTCGTGGGTCGGCGACGATACCGGCCGGGCCTTTGCCGTGACCGGGATGGACGCATTTCCCGGCCGCTACGGCGTCCGCCTCTTTGATTTAAAGAAGGACAAATCCGTCGCGGTCGACACGCCGGTCGGGATAATCAAGGTCTGCCGAACGGTGGCCGAGGCCGGATACATTATCAATCTGCCGGTCATGAAGGGCCATTGCCAGACGCGCATGACCTGCGCCGTCAAAAATATGAAGGGCTGCATCCCGGACGCGGAAAAACGCCGGTTCCACCGGGAGGGCCTCCACAAATGGGTGGCCGCCCTGGGCGTCGCCGTCCGGCCGGACGTGACGCTGGTGGACGGCATGTGCGGCGATCTCGACTTTGAGGAAGGCGGCAATCCGGTGACGGCAAACCGCATGCTCCTCGGCTTCGACCCGGTGCGGCTGGACGCCCACGTCTGCCGCCTCATGGGCCTGTCGCCGTGCGCGGTCGACTATCTGCCCCTGGCCGCCGCCTACGGCGCCGGCGACATCGACATCGGGGACGACGACATTATCCGCCTGAACGACCCGGAGCCGGAGGCGGCAGCGTCCCGGTCCGGCCGGACGGTGCGCCGGCTGGCGAAACTCCTTCGGGACGACCAGGCCTGTTCGGCCTGCTACGCCAACGCCATTCACGCCCTGAAGCGGTTGGACGACGACGGCGAACTGGACTCCCTGCCGGACCTGTATATCGGGCAGGGCTGGCAGGGCGTGACGGTGGACGGCGTCGGCATTGGCCGCTGTTGCGGCGAGGCCAGGCGGTTTGTGCCCGGCTGTCCGCCCGATCCGGAATCCATCGTGGCGGCGCTCCGGGCGATCCGACCGTAGCGGTCGTAACGGTTGTAACGGTTGTAACGGTTGTAACGGTTGTAACGGATCAGGCTACTATCCGGGCATCAGTGCCGGTACGGCGCGGGTAACCGGTCTGTTCTGCTTCCGGTGGCACGCCGCCACCAGGTTCTTCACGTCAAATTCCACTTCTATCACATGATTAACGCCAATCGCCAACAGTTTCTTGCAGCCTGGCCGCTTTCCTTGAACGTCTGCCGGGCAGGGTCTCCGGCGGATTTTCCGGAGAACCGGGGAATGGACCGGGTGCCGGCCGGACGGGGTATGCGTACGGGCCGGCAACCCCGCGAACAAGGAGCAGTCATGGCAAAGAAACGATACCGGGCGCCGCGCCTCCGGGAACAGTTCAAGGACAACGCCCACGAGGTGGTAAAAAACGCCGAATACAAAAACGAGCTGTATGATCGGGAACTTCGAGTCAAGGAAATGGAATGCGAAGCCAATCCGAAAAAGGGTGCGCCGAGCGAAGTGTTTGAATTGGCCGAAGAGACCGAGGCCGAATAGCCGGGGGACGCCCCACTTCTGCGCGGACTGACCGTTACGGTCGTCCCGCGCCCGATTTCACAGCACGACACCAGGAGACGACCATGGATAAACTGGAAAACATCGACCTCGACGC
This sequence comes from Planctomycetaceae bacterium, assembly GCA_021201355.1. Taxonomy (GTDB): domain Bacteria; phylum Planctomycetota; class SZUA-567; order SZUA-567; family SZUA-567; genus JAJBSZ01. Next base: position 3,562 of record JAJQFC010000141.1, read on the forward strand.
CAACCCGATGGACCTGTACGGCGATTACGAATGCCCGGTCTGCCACGCCCGCGGAAAGGCGCTGGTCGGCCGCGAGGAAGGGACGAGGAAGTCGAGCGGCCGGATTAAATGCCGCAAATGCGAGGCGTCCTATTGGGAAAACCAGGGCACCGGAATGATGCAGTGGGAAGTGGACGATCTGCGGAGCGGCGGAAAGATTCCGCAGGACATCGGCGACTGACCCTGTCGGCCTAAAATACAAACGCTGTTCGTACCGGCACAACGTCATCCGGCGTTGTGCCGTTTTTCGTAATGACGCATCCTATACAGCTTTTTTGAACTGGCATCGTCAGTCGGAGACGAGGAAAGTACCGAGAACCGGATGTAAAAAGTCCACGGCGGCGGCACCGGGTAATGAACAGCTACACGTCAGTGTTATTCAAAACATACCGGGCGCGTTCGGCGTCGAAGAGCGTGAAGCCGCATGAGAGAAGCGCCCGTTCGGACGCGGTGTTCCGCGGATCAATCCCGGCCGTCACCCGTTCGGCGTCGGGGAACGAGAATATGGCGGCCGCCAGCGCCGCGATCATCGTCTTGCCGTGACCGGCGCCGAGGTACGCTTCCTCGCCGACGAGGTAATCTATGCCGTACGACCCGGGAACCGGCAGCAGGCCGAAATCTTCGTCGCTGTCCGCGCAGCGGTAGTATTGGCACAGGCCAATCGGCACGCCGCGCCATTCGGCAATGAGATGCGTGAGCCAATGAAATTCCGCGTGGCGCCTGCCGATTTCGTCCAGCCAGTCGTCCAGCGTGATTCCCAGGGACGGGATTTCATACCAGCGTCTGACATGGTCCCGGTGTAACCAGTCGTTCACCCGGGGCACGTCGTCGTCCGTGATCGGTCGCAGTTCCAGCATGCTTACCCCCGGCCGTTCAGGACGACGCGGTCGCCCCATTCCGGAACGGTTGTCGTCCAGCCGAGGTCGTCACGGAGCCGGTCGCCGAGGGCGGCGGCGGCGTCGAGATCGCCGTGGGTGATGAAACAGGTCACCGGGGCGTGGCCGAGGCGGTTCGCCCAGGCGACCAGTTCCGTCCGGTCGGCATGGCCGGACAGGCCGTGGAGCTGGCGGATCTTGGCCCGCACCGGCACCATGGTGTTGAAAATGCGCACCTCGTCGGCGCCGTCGACTATGTGCCGGCCAAGCGTTCCCGGCGCCTGGTAGCCGGCGAAGAGGACGGTGGTTTCCGGCTTCGCGATGTTGTGGGCCAGGTGGTGTTTGATTCTGCCGGCGGTGGCCATGCCGTTTCCGGCGATGATGACGGCGTTTTCCCTGACGTCGTTCAGCCGTTTCGAATCCTCGGCCTTCGGCGTGTATTCGAGGCCGGCGAAGGCGAACGGCGACTTGCCGTCCCGGATGAGGGCAAGCATCTCCTCGTCGCATTCCTCCGGGTGGGCGCAAAACAGGTCCGTCACCAGTTCGGCCATCGGGCTGTCCAGAAAGACGCGCTGCCGCAGCTCGCCGGCGGCGCCCAGGCGGGACAGGACATACAGAAGCTCCTGCGCCCGTTCCACCGAGAACGACGGGATAAGGACGTTCCCGCCCATTTCCGTCGCTTCCCGCACCGCCTCCCGCATCCGGTCGCGGACATTCGACTCGATGTGATCGCGGTTTCCGTAGGTTGATTCGATGACGAGGTAGTCGGCCCGGGTCGGCGGCTCGGGGGAGCGGAGGATGGGCCGGGCGTAGCGGCCGACGTCGCCGGAGAAGACGATGCGGACGCCGTCGACCTCGAGGCCGATCCAGGAAGCGCCGAGGATGTGGCCGTTTTCGCCCCATTCCGCCGTGATGCCGGGGGCGATGGCGACCGGTCCGGAACCCTTGTCCACCGGCGTCAGGCGGCGGATCGCCTCTTCCGCATGGTCGCCGTCGTAGAGGGGGACGACGGGGTAGCGGGGCGTACGGCCCTCCCGGGCGTGGCGTTTTTGTTTGTTCCTGGCGTCCTCGACCTGGATGCGGGCCGAGTTCCGGACGATGATGGGAACGAGGTCGCAGGTGGCGGCGGTGGCGAAGACGCGGCCGCGAAAGCCGTCCTTCACCAGCTTCGGCAGCCAGCCGCTGTGGGCCATGTGGCCGTGGGTGAGGACGACGGCGTCGACCCGGGCCGGGTTCAGGCCGTAGCGTTCCCAGTTGAGGCCGAGGTTTTGCCGTTCCTGGAACAGGCCGGCGTCGACCAGGACGGTGGCCTGGCGGCCCTCGACGAGGTAGCGGGAACCGGTGACGGTGCGGGCGGCGCCGAGAAAGGTGAGTGCTGGTGGCATGGAAGTCGTCCTTTGACAATTCGGTTTTTTCAGGGTTGTTCGTCCTGGTGGCGCGGCCTTTCGGCGGTCCGGGCGTCACGGCGACGTCGTGTCGAAGATGAAGTGGTAGGACGACGGCGTCCAGTCGGCGCCGTCGTGGCCGCCGAAACAGCGGGACTGGGCGAAACCGGATTCGGCCAGGCACGATTCCACCGCGCTTTTCCGGAACGGAAAGAGGACGGTGTCGCCGTGATCGACGGTGCCGTCCGCCTTGTCCAGAAGGTCGCTGACGAAATGGAATTCGCCGTCCCGCCGTTCGTAGCGCCGGGTGAAGACGACGCTGTCTGTCTCGATTCGCGGCAGGTCGGCCATGCCGGCGTCCAGGATGCGGTCGTAATGGAGAATTTGCCCGATGAAGCGGCCGCCGGGGACGAGAACGCGCCTGAGGCTTTCAAAGAAACGGGTCAAGTCTGCCGGTCCCGGGAGGTGGGCCAGGGTGTTCCCGAGGGACACTGCGGCGTCGAAGGAGTGCGCCGAAAACCGGGCGGCGAGGTCCGACATGTCGAGGACGTCGTACCGGATGTTCGGGCCGGGGTGGCCGGTTCGGGCGGCGGCTATAATGCCGGCGTCCGCGTCGATGCCGACGACATGGTCGCGGCCGGCGGCGAGGAGGACGGTTTTGTTGCCGGTGCCGCAGCCGATGTCGAGGAGGCGTCCGGCCGGGCCGAGGCGGGCGGCGACAAACGCCATTTCCGCCGCCGACGCCGGGAAGATTTCGTCGTAGCGTTCGGCCAGACGGGTGTAGTCGGGCATGGGAATTCCTTCGGTGCACGTCTATAATGGCGCGCGTCCGCGCCGTCCTCACCGTATTCCGAGTATAGAGTTTTCCCGGCGGCAACTCAATCGTCAACCGGGCGGCGGCGCTGACCGGCGTCCGAAAAGGCGTTTCCATGCGAAAGAGACGTTGTACCACGCTTCAAAAACAGTCGGCAATCCATACAATGGGCAGTTATCGCGTCGGCGATGAACAGTTTTCACCTGTACGAACTTTTCGGAGAGGAGGCGTCCCGATGAGCATGTGGATTGTCTATGCGATACTGGCAGCGTTGTTTTCCGCCCTGGTGGCCATCCTCAGCAAGCTTGGCCTGTCCGGCATCAATTCGCATTACGCCACCGCCATCCGGACCACGTTCGTGATGGTGGTGACCTGGCTTTTTGTCTGGGGAATAGGCGTGAAGGGCGAACAACTGCGGATCACGAAAACCCACATCGTCTACCTTCTTCTTTCGGCGCTGGCGACCGGCGGCGCCTGGATCTGCTACAATCGGGCCCTCCAGGACGGGCCGGCCACCCGGGTGGCGTCGGTGGACAAGATGAGCATCGTTCTTATCGCCCTCCTCAGTTGGTGGATTTTCGGCGAAAAGATGAACGCCATGGCTGTCGCCAGCATTGCGCTTATCACGATTGGGACGGTTATGCTGGTGTTTGCCTGAAAGGCTACCGTACGAAGTATGGACTGCTTGAAAGAACGAGAAGGGCGGCCTCGGGACGGCCGCCCTTTGTGTGTATGTTCACTTCAAAATGCGTTTCGCGAACGCACCGGAAAAGCCGACAGCGCACTTTCGAAAAAAACGTCGGAGACCGTGCTACAGTCCCGCCAGAACTTCCTCCCGCACGGGAATCGACGGCGTCGCGCCCGGCCGGGATACGGCCAGCGCCGCCGCCCGGGTCGCCTGGCGCATCGCTTCGGCCGGCGTTTCGCCCCGCATGCGGGCGGCGAGAAAATAGCCCGTGAAAGTGTCGCCCGCCGCCGTCGTGTCGACAACCGGTACCGGAATGGCCGGTGCGAGCACCGTCTCACCGGCGTACTGGTAGACGGCGCCGTCGCCGCCGAGGGTCAGCACCACTTCCGCTTCGGGATAGCGGTCCGCCATCGCCTGGAGAATGGATTCGGCGTCGCGGCGCCCGGTGATTTGCTCCCCTTCGACCTCGTTCATGATGAAGACGGAAACCTTGTCGAGGTCACAGGCGGTCATGGCGCTGTCGAACGGGGACGGGTTCAGGGCGATGACCATCCCGTGCGCCGACGCCCGGGCGATAATGTCGTCGACCAGGTTGATTTCGTTTTGCAGGAGGAGGATGTCTCCGGGAGCGAACGACCGCACCACCACGTCGACGTAGTCCCGATCGTTCATCCGGTTGGCGCCGCCGTAGAGGACGATGCAGTTCTGCCCGTCCGCGCCGACCTGGATGATGGCGTTGCCGCTCCGCGTTTCGACCTGGCGAAGAAGGGAGGTGTCGACGCCGTTCCCGGTCAGGGCGTCGATGAGGATGCCGCCGTCGGGGCCGACCATGCCGGCATGGCTGACGTCGGCTCCGGCCCGGGCCAGGGCGATGGACTGGTTCAGGCCCTTGCCGCCGCAGAATATCTCCAGGCCGGTCGAGGCGATGGTTTCGCCCGGTTGGACAATGTGGTCGACGGAATAGACAAAATCGATATTGAGGGAACCGAAATTAAGAATCTTCATGTCATTCGCACTTTCGAAGGCCGGACTGGTCCGGGCGGGAAGAGAATCGGCACTCTGGATGCGTTTACCGTTGCGGGACAATTTTTCAAACATTTCCTAAATGCGCAATGAAATATTCCGCCGTCGTGAATGCCAGCGGATTGCCTTTTGTCTTATCATGAAGAGGCATTATAATCGGGCCGCCCTGGCCGCCGGCCCGCTGCCGCTGACCGAGGAGGAACAGGCGTTCGTCAGGGCGCTGCAGACGAACGCCGGAAGCGAGCCGGTCGGCATCGTCCAGAACCACGTGCCGCCGGACACGCAGGACGGCGTCGTCACGGACGCGTTGAAATTTTCCTGGTGGGCGCCGTCGGCGACGCTGTGGACGGCTGTCCTTCCCGGACCGGCGCTTCACACCTGGGTCATCACCGCCGCCGCCGGCAGCGGCATCGGGAAGAAGGCGATCGGCTACGGCGCCGGGATTCTCGCCCATTCCGCCGTCGATCTGATTGAAAATCCGGAAATACTCGTAAAAGCGAGAAGGAACTTGAACGGCGGAAAAACGGCCGGACATACGCGTCTCTCCTCCCGGACGACCTCAACCCGCCGCTCGACGCGAAAAAGGCGACCAGGGCGAAGTACAGAAAGTAACGCGTTAATGAGGGTGACCTGTTCCGTCCCGGATCATGAAGACATGGTTCGGGATTTTTATTTAAAAATGACGCGATTTTTAGGGCGTGATGCCCCTTCCGGCGGCATGTCCTGGAGTAATTCTAAAAGAACCCTGCTCTCCTCGGAAGCCGGGGGATGGCTCGCAGTGAAATAGACGCCGATAATCTACCTGCCTTAATACCGCTCGAAATTTCCGAACCGGATGGAAAAGCAACCACAATAATTATACTGTAATACCGCTCCATCACCGAAGGTATGGAAAAGACGTTATACTTTGTCTTATTGACCGTGGTAAGAAGAGAGGTATAATTTATCGCGTGATTTCACGTTAATTACTTTTTCCGAATTGAGCGTGAGGGATTGATGATGGATAAAGAAAAATTTTCCAAAATTTGCGACTCGTTGCGACAATACCGTAGAGCGGAGTTAAAGGACTTCGATAAGGGTCAGAAATCGACCGCCATTGATGCTCTTTATGTAGACCCCTTGTCATCTGACGTTGTTCTTCAGCAGGTATTGGCTCCTAATACAACATTTCTGGTGGGCAAAAAAGGCACAGGAAAAAGTACAATCTTTGCTAAGGCTCAGTCCGAAATCCGAAAAGATCCACGAAATATATCGATTTACCTAGACGTGAAGGCGGTATATGAACTGGTAAATGCAAACGACATTGTTTTTGAAAAGTCCAGCTCGATTAAAGAGGATGTTTTGCGCGTTCATTTATGGCGCAAAGAGTTTCTAAGAACTGTCATTCTAGAAATTATAAAGGAGCTAAAAGAAACTAGCAAAAAATCAGGTATCTTTGCCAAATTATCTGGTAAACATGCAAGATTAAATAAAGTAATTGCTGACCTTGATAGCTTAGGAAAAGACGTCCGAGCCGGTAAACTAACCTCATCGGAGTTGCCGGTTATTCAGATTATAGAAAAAAAACGCGCGGAGCATTCTCGGACTACGGAGCAAAATTCGGTTAATGGATCGGCGGGTATATCAGCTAATTCTTTAGGATTAATAGATGCTGCAATAGGAACACTCAATAATAATTTTGAAGAAATGCTTTTGGAAAAAGGAGTTTACGAAAAATACTCTGATGCGATACTGCGATCCTTTCCTTTCTCAACCATAATCAGTCAAATTAAAGAATTTTTGGCGGAATTGAAATTACAGAGATTGTTTATTTTCTTTGATGATTTCTCCGAAATAGAGTACATGGATCAACGTTTATTTGTTGATGTGATTCTCGCTCCACTAAATAATTCAAGTGATGAGAAGATAAAACTAAAGGTAGGAGCCTATCCCGAACGTATATACTATGGAAAAATCGATCCGGGAAAAACAGATATCATTAACCTCGATTTTGCAAAATTGTATAAAGATAAGGATATAAACTCCACTGAAAAAAGAGCGATAGAGTATACAACCAGTTTAATTGAGAGGCGGTTTGAATATTTCCAGGTAGATTTCTACGACTATTTCGACAAGGCAACGCAAAAAGAGGAATACATGCGTCTTCTTTTCGAGAGTTCTTTTAATGTACCGCGTGTTTTAGGGAATATTCTTTACAGCTGTTACTCCGATCGAATTGCTCGAGGCGCACTCATCACCCCTGTGATTATTCGACTAGCAAGTCAGAAGTATTATGAGGATATTTTAAAGAATTATTTCATCCAAATAAATCGATACGCACACGAGCCGTTCGATAGAAAGCTCGACCGATACGTCCAGCATGATCTTTTGAAGGCAATTATATCTGAAGCTAAGAAATTAAAACGCGACATTAGCAACGGCAAAACCGGCGGGATATATTTTAAAGGATTATCAACGACTCCGGTTAGCCATTTTTATGTAGCCAAAGGGTATGAATCTTTTTTGGCTTCTCTCGAATTTAATTTTTTGATCAGCCGTTATCACGAATTGCGGGATAAAGATGGTAAAGACGTTTATGTTTATGCTCTGTTTTACGGAATTTGTGAAGCGGAAAATCTCAGTTGGGGTTGTCCTAGGGAAAGGCGGGAGGACAGGAGCTATTATATTCAGCGATGCTTCTGTTACGACAATCTGTTGCGTAATTTCCTATCTCAGCGGCAAACCATTAGATGTGAAAAATGCGGTGCGTCACATCCCCTTGAAGACAAAGTTATCTTTGAACGTTATAACTGGTTATGCCCCGATTGTCAAATCGGCTATTGCTCCATAGTTAATATAGGAGATGAATATAGGAACGAGATTCAGTCGATTAACAAGGATTTAATGCTTGATACTATAGATCTAGAAATATTGCAAATTCTTTATAAAGAGGGAAGGCCGATGCGGGCTCAGGAAATATCAAGCTATATCGATAAAAGCTATCAAATGATTGGACGGAGAACAAGCAAACTTGAGGAACGTGGGCTGGTTGAAAAGCAATCAATGGAACGGGCCAGGCAAACAAAATTAAACGCGATAACCGACAGGGCTATTCAACTCTATTTTGGGAGTTAACTAAGGCGTAAATCTAAATAATTCCATAAAAATATAATACACAATAAAATTTACGTATTAGAAAAATACTCTAGTTAAGCAGGTCTCTATGGTGCGGATGTTCGTCATTCATCGGACGCCAGGTCGTGCATGACCGTTTTCAGGGCGGGGTAGACCTTGCAGTAGGCGCGGTAGTTTTTATCGTAGGTGCGTTTCCTTTCGAGATCGCTCAGGCGCACCCGTTCCGACCGGCTCGTCACCGCCACCGGCCGGTTGGCTATGACAAACGTTATCCGGGGGTCTTCCGGACCGTCGAACTCGCCGCCGGCTATCCCGCCGAGAAGCGCCGCGCCCCAGGCGGTCGCGTCCGGCTTTTCCGACAGAAGGTAGGTGAGGCCGGTTACCTCCTGCTTTATCTTGGCCCAGAACCGGCTCCGCGAACCGCCGCCGACACTGAGAATGTTCTGCGGCGTGACGTGGAGGCGTTTGTTCGCCCGTTCCAGCAACTGGCGGAGGCCGAACGCCGCTCCCTCGAAAACGGCCCGGATCATGTCGGACCGCGTGCTGTCGAGGCGAAGGCCGACCCAGACGCCGCTGGCGTCCGGATCCCAAATGGGACTCCGTTCACCGGCAAGGTAGGGGAGGAAAATAAGGCCGTTCGCGCCGGCGGGGGATTCGGCCGCCATCTGTTCCAGTTCGGCGATGCTGACCGTCTCCGGCCACACCTTGTTTTTCATCCAGGCGAAGGCGCCGCCGAGGGTCGACATGGCGCCGTGGGCCAGCCAGCGGCCGGGAACGATGTGGCAGCGGTTCATGAACGCCTCGTCGAATTCGGGCCGTTCAAGGCAGAACGTCAGGACGCCCGACGTCCCGGCCGTCTCGAGAACGTCTCCGTCCCGCCGGAGCCCGACCGCGAAGGCGGCGGCGGCGGTGTCGGCCGAACCGTAGGCGACGACGGCGCCCGGGCGAATTCCCAGTTCTTCCGCCGATTCCGTGGACAGCCTTCCCGCCGTGCGGTAGGGACTGCCGAGCTTCGGCAGCATGGACGCCTTGATGTCCCACTTCTCAAGAATGTCCGACAGCCAGCCGGTCTCCGGTGCGTGGATATTGAAGCCGCCCGAGTACGAGGCCTGGGTCCAGTCCAGAGTGAAGGCGCCGGTGAGGCGCTGGACGATGAAGGAACTGAGAAGTCCGACATGCCGCGTTTTCCGCCAGACCTCGGGCTCGTGCTTCCGCCCCCAGGCGAGATTCCCGAGCCAGCAGGTCGAACTGAAGGGATGGTTTCCGACCTGGCGGAAGAGGTTGAGGCCGCCGCCGTGCTCGTCGGCGAAGGCGCGGACCAGTTCGTCGCTCCGCCGGTCGAGGTAGAGGATGCCGCGCCGGAGCGGCCGGAATTTTCCGTCGAGGAATATGGTGGTCGGGCAGGTGGCGGAGACGCCGATGCCGGCCACTTCGTCAAAGCCGTCCAGCACCTCCCGGGTGGTGGCGACGACCTGACGCCAATACGAATCGACGTCGATTTCGCCCCAGGTCGGTTCCGGCGTAATGAGTTGGATTGGCCGTTGCCCTTTCGCCAGCACGTCGCCGGCCAGGGAAAAGGCGCACACCTTCAGTGAACTCGTTCCCGCGTCTATTCCCAAAAGCACCTTGGTCATTCGTGATCCCCCGTGGTTGCATGGTCGGCGCGGTCCCGCGCAGCCGACGCGCGGCCGACGCGTTGCCGTCCCGCCCGGCCCGTTCGGCCGCTGTATTACCGCGGCGGCGGCGGACGGAAAACTGTCCCGAATCACTCAACTATAATGGCGGCGGACAGGACCGTCAAGAAGCGGCAACGCTCTTGACAGTGGGGATTTTATGGCAAAAATACAGCGTAGACGCCGGCTTTTCGCGGCGTCTCCAGGAGAAGCTGGAGTGACGAACAATTCGGCGACGAGGCCGGTCATGAAAAGCTTCAATCGCGACAGAAAGAACCTCCGCCCCTATGCCCGGTTACGACGACGACATTCTTGGGAAAATTATCGAACTCATCCTCAACCTCGCTCCCGACGACAAGGGAGAGGTGCGGCTGCCGACGGAACGGATTCTCGCCAGCAACCTGAATATCCAGCGGCCCACCGTGCGGGAACGCCTGTCCACCCTGGAAACGCTCGGTTTTATCAGCCGGACGCAGGGCCGGGGCACCTACCTCAGCATGGCCAGTTCTTCGGTCATCCAGTTGTATTTCGAGATAGCGTTGAAGCTCGGCTACATTCGCGTCGAAGAAATGCAAAGCGCCATGGAGATGATTGTCAGGGAATCGGCGGCCTCGGCGGCGGTGTCGGCCAGCCCGGAAAACATCCGCCTTCTCGCCAAAGCGGTGGAACGGGAGCCCGAGGGCGATTCCTTCGACGGTCAGGTCATGCTCCAGTTCGAATTCCACTCCCTTCTCGTCCGCTCTTCCGGGAACCCGGTCATCGTCCTTCTCTTCGAGGGCATCGCCAATGTTGTCCGCGAAGTCCTTCGGAGAAAAATCCGGGTAATGCAACTGGTCTCCGGCGCCTTCGACCGGAACCTCGAGGCCCGGCGCTACATTGTCGAAGCGATTCAGAACCGCGAACCGGACACGACGCGGACCGCCGTGGACGAATACTTCTGGCTCTGGCGGCGGGAAGAGGCGAAAATTTCCATTCTCAACTACGGCGAACATGTCGCGGACGAATGAGCTGCGGAATGACGAACTTGACGTGAAACAGAAAAGCCGATCCCCGACCGGGACCGGCTTTCTTTTTACGTATGGAAAAATGAGAAGTCATTCTACGCGGTTCGGAAAGTGTTACATGCATTGCAAAAAGCGTTGCCGTGAAACCGCACATCGAATGGCGCGTAAGGTTCGACCATTCTCTAAAATTCTATTGAACCGCTTCAAAAAACGATTACTTACGAACGACCCTGGCATTCCCGGCCAGCTTATGCATCGCGCCCTTCAGCGCCGGGTACAACATTTCAAAAACCGAAAAAGCCTTTTCGTAGTTCTCGCGACGCTCCGCCGTTCGCATGTTCCACCGGGCCGACAGGTGCGCGGTATCGGCGGGGAGGGCGTCGTCCACCGACTGGGTCGGGATGAAGGCGATGTCCGGATCGTCGACGCCCCGGAAGACGCCGCCGGCGATGCCGCCGACCAGCGCCGCGCCCCAGGCGGCGGCGTCGGGTTCGTCGGCGCAGAGGTATTCGAC
>JAJQFC010000141.1:14700-16814 GCA_021201355.1 Planctomycetaceae bacterium
CGACGCCAAGGATGTCGGATTTGATTTCCGCCCACAGCCGGTTCCGGGCGCCGCCGCCGACGCCGAGAAGCCGCGTCGGGTTGCATTTCCAAAAGTTCTTGCCGCGCTCGATGATTTACTTCAGGCCGAACGCCGTTCCTTCGAACACGGCCCGGACAAGGTCGCGGCGGTTACTGTCCATCCGGAGGCCGAGCCACATGCCGCTCGCCTCCGGATCCCAGATGGGGCTCCGCTCCCCCGCGAGATACGGAAGAAAGACGACGTCGTTCGCTCCGGGCGGCGATTCCGCCGCCAGCCGCTGCAATTCGTCCAGGCCGCCGATCTCCGGCCACACCTGTTTCCGGAGCCAACTGAAGGCGCCGCCGAGGGTGGACATGGCGCCGTGCGCCAGCCAGCGGCCGGGGACGATGTGGCAGCGGTTCATGAAGGCGTCGTCGAACACCGGTTCGTCCAGGCAGAAGGTGATGACGCCGGACGTCCCGGCCGATTCAAAGACGTTCCCGAACGACTGCATGCCGAGGGCGAACGCCGACGCGGCCGTGTCCGCCGTTCCGTAGGCGACGGTGGCGCCGGGCCGGATGCCCATTTCTTCAGCCGCCCGTTTTCCGAGTTTTCCGGCCGGAAGGCACGACCAGCCCACCGGCGCCAAGCGCGTCCGGTCGAGATCCCACCGGGCCAACAGGTCGTCGTCCCAGCCCTGTTCCGGACTGGCGACCCGGAAGCCGCCGGAATACGACGCCTGCGTCCAGTCGACGACCGGCTGCCCGGTCATCTTCGCCGTGAGGTAGCCGCCAAGAAGGGTGACGCATTTGACCCGCTTCCACACCTCCGGTTCGTTGTCCCGAAGCCAGACCAGGTTTGCCAGCCAACTGGTGGACGATCCCGGCCGGTTGCCGGCGACGGCGAAATGATCGACGTTCGCCGGCCGTCCGGCGAAGTCGTTCACGATGTCCATGCTGCGGTGGTCGAGGTAGAGGACGGCGGGACGGAGCGGGTTCAGGTCGTCGTCCATAAAGATGGTGGTGGGGCAGGCCGACGACACGCCGATGCCGGCGACCTCGCCGCCCGCCGTCGCCGTCGCCTCGCGGACGGCGAGCGCCACTTCGCGCCAGATGGCCGGGGCATCCATCTCCGCCCAGGACGGGCGGGGGTGGGAAATCTCCAGGGGACGACATGACTTCCCACACAATGCGCCGTTACGGGCGTAGGCGCAGACCTTGACGGAACTCGAGCCAACGTCGATTCCCAGGAGAATTTCAGTCATTCTGCACCGTGATTTTGAGGGCGTTGCCGCTTTCCGCCAGGCTGACGGCGTCGTGGATGGCGTCGAGGCGGAACGAGTCCGACACCAGTTTTTCGACCGGAATGGCGCCGCTCCGTATGAGATTGAAGGACGTCTCGTACCCGCTCCGGCTGAGGGCGCTCGCGCCCGACACGAAAATTTCATTGTAGTGGATCAGGTTGACGTCCATCGTGCCCATGTCGCCGACGGAGAAGCCGGCGAAGAGGTTGACCCGGCCGCCCTTCCTGACGAAGCCGAGGGCGTCCGCCGCCAGCTTCGGCACGCCGATGGCGAGGATGACGACGTCGGCGCCGAGGCCGCGGGTGTGGCTCCGCATGACGTCGCCGGGATCTTCCGCGGTCGGGTCGATGACGATGTCCGCGCCCATTTCCCTGGCGCGCTCGCGCCGTCCGGGATTGGGTTCGGAGATGGCGACGAGGGCGGCGCCGGAGGCTTTCGCCAGCATCATGTGCATGAGGCCGATCGGGCCGGAACCGAGAATGAGGACGGCGTCGCCGAGGCCGACCCGGGCGTTTTTCTGGCCGTTCAGGACGCAGGCGAGGGGTTCGGCGAGAGCGCCGGCGGCGTAGGACATCGATTCGGGGAGTTTCATGACGTTTCCGGCCTCGACGGCGATGGCGGGAATGCGCATATACTCCTCGAAGGCGCCGTCGAATTCGTAGCCGATGGCCTTCCGGTTGAGGCAGACGTTTTCCATGCCGGTCCGGCAGTAGGCGCAGCCCCGGCAGGGAATGACCGGGTCGGCGGCGATGCGGTCGCCGACGGCGAAGCCGTCGAGCCCTTGCCCGCCTTCCCCCACTTCGCCGGCGAA
>JAJQFC010000235.1 GCA_021201355.1 Planctomycetaceae bacterium
GGCTATGGTAATTCCCGGAGGACCTGTCCGACATTCTCCACAGTCAAGATGTCCGGTAACAGCGTCGGTTCCTTCTCGCCGGGTCGGTAAATGACATTCACCGGCACCGCCGCCTTGTCGAATTCGTCCCGCAATGTCGACGTTATCCGTTCATCGTACAACGTCCAGTCGGCCTTCAGGAGGGCGACGTCCTTTTCCTTCAGGAGGTCGCGGAGTTCGGCGTTCGAGTAGACGCGCTTGTTCACCTGGCATGTCGCGCACCAGCGGGCGGTAAAGTCGACAAACACCGTCCGGCCTTCCTTCCGGAGCCGGCTCACCAGTTCCGGCGACCATTCCCGCCATTCCAGATCGTCCGCACCCTTCGGCATGCCGAGCCAGAGGCCGCAGGCGAGGGACACGACCGCAATCGCCATCAGGCCTTTGGCCGCGCGCGGCCGGCGGATCTGCGCCTTCTGGCGTTTACCATAAAGCCAGCACGCCATTGCCGTCATGACAAGCCCGAAGAGGAGCATGAGGAAGCGCCATTCGTCCATCATCGCTTCCATGGTCCAGAACAGGTACGCTGTCGTCCCAAAGAGGGGGAAGGCCATCGCCTGGCGGAACGTCTCCATCCACTGCCCCGGCTTCGGCAACCGCTTCAGCCAACTCGGGAACAGGGAAAGGGCGAGGTACGGGAACGAAAATCCAAGGCCCATAAGGGTGAAGATGCCCAGGGACAACAGGGCCGGGAGGGACAACGCATAGGCGAGGGCGGTGCCGAGGAACGGCGCCGAGCACGGCGTCGACGTCAGGGTGGCGAGAAGGCCGGTGAAGAACGACCGCTTCAGCCCTTCGCGGCCGGTCAGGCCCTGGCCGGCGCCGGCGACGGATGTGCCGACCTCGAACACGCCGGCCATGTTCAGGGACATAATGAGGAACAGGTGGACCATGGCGAGGAGGAACCATTCGGACTGGAGCTGCGCGCCCCAGCCGCGCCCCATCGTGATGACGAGAAACGCCAGGGTCCAGAAACAGATAAGGACGCCGGCGGTGTAACTCAGGCCGTGGAGGAAAATGGCCCGGCGATCCTTGTGCGCCTGTTTGGCAAAGCCCATAATCTTCAGGCCGATGACCGGGAAAACGCACGGCATGACGTTCAGAAGAAGGCCGCCAAGGAAGGCGAAAAGAAGGAGAAGCATGGTCCGATCAGATACGGCCGGATGGCCGCCCGGCGGGATGGCCCCGAGAGTGATCGGCACGTCGACCGTAAACGCCTCCGGTGCGTCGGCGCTGTCGAGCCAGCCTTTTTCCGAATGGAGAATGCCGGTGAGGCGGGCGTCGGCGTCGAGACTGTCCGGCTTGACCGGCAGCGTCAGGCGCCAGGAGTTGCCGTCGTTTTCAAAACGCTGCGGCTGCTGGCTGTCCACGGCCGAGGCCGGGTCGTTGTCGAAATAATAAACCGTGCCCGGGTCGGGGTTGGCGCCGGATTCCGGATGGAGGAGGATGGCGAGGGAATTGTCGCTCCTGGACGCCTCGAGTCGCCACTTGGTCGGACGGACCGGCAGGGTGCGGAGGGCGAGGCCGACGGCCGGATCGGCCGAACCGGGTTCCGCCGCCGCCACCACCTTGGCCTGGACCGACCGCTTCACCGGCGTGCAGCTCCGCGGCGTGCAAATCTGGGTGTCGATGTCGCCGGCCAGCTCCACCGCTTCGCCCGGCTTCAGGGTGGACGGCGGCGTCACGGTATAGACGAGGGCGGTCTTACCCTTATAGATGTAGAAGACCATGCCGCCGTTTTCGTAGCGTTCCGGTATTGGCCATTCGGGACCGGAGACGGTGAAACCGTCCGGAAGGTTCCATTTGACCCTGGTGCCGACGCCGGGGCCGCCGGGATTGGTCCAGTAGGAATAGGAGCCGGAAGGATGATCGAGGATGACGGCGACGCGGAAGGGAGTGTCCGGAACGATGGCGCTGGTCTCCGGAACGACCTGGATGGCGAGGGCGTTGTTTGTCCCGCCGGAACCCGGTTTCGGGAACAGGGGCGCGGCGCTGCCGAGATCGCCAAAGAGGGAATCGGCCTTGCCGCCGCCGGTGCCGAACGGGTCGTCCCCGAAGGTGATCTCGCCGGCCGCGAGGCCGATGGGAAGGAAAAATACCAGAAGGGCGCTCATCAGCCCGACGCGTCGTGTCCGCATAATACGCTTGCGCTCCGAATGTGGTTCGACCTGCAAAGGATGCGCCAACGCCGTGCAGGCGTTATTTTGCGGCATTCCGTCACCGGGTTTTCAGCCGGTGCGGAAATGCCAGAGGATCGGGAACGGCGGCAGTATCCCATGCGGGCATGCGGCTGCGCACCAGTAACAACCCTGAGCATTCCAATAAATGCTCATACAAGGGTAAATGACGTTGGGCGCTGTTTTCTGTCCCGACGGGCGAACCGATCCTTTTCCGCAATCGGCGTCGATTTGTCGATTCCCGTTCCGGCCCGATCACCCCGAACAGAACCGTCAGCAGTGTCCGGCGTCGGTCCGGGCGAAACATCCCCTCGGTTCACGTTCACCCGCCGTCGCCACCCTTTATAGTATAACCAACTTCATCCCGACACGCAATCCGTTTTTGCTGGTCGAATTGGCGTTCTGGATTTCCTGCCATTTCTTGCCGGTAGCCTTGCCGATCTTCACCCAGTTGTCGCCTTCGCGGACGACATACACGGTTCCCGCCGACACGCTCGGCTGCGCTTCCGGCACCGGATCAAAATGGCTGGCCGGGTCCGGGTCGAAGCCGGAGCCGGCGGTGGGGCTGGTCTGGACCGGCATCGACAACTGGATGCCGCCCTGTTCACGGCGCTGGCGCTCCCGCTGCTCCACTTCGAACGTTTCGAGGTCAAATTCCCCCCGGGACGGCGGCAGCACGGCCCGATTCTGGAGCGGCGCCGCCATGGCGAGGTCCGGACCCGGACCTGGATCGGGCGCCCGGGTCGGGACGGCGCCGAGGGTGACCAGGGTCAGGTTCCGCTGTTCCTGAAGGCGGAGGCGGTCCTGCTCGATGCTGCGGCTGGCCAGAAAGTCGAGGTTGAGCCACGACCCGGTTTCCGATTTCCCGAACCGGCTGGCAGCGCCGAAAAGCATAAGGATAGCGACGGCGATGGTCAGGAACGGACCATACCGGGGCGGTGACGAACGCCGGGGCGGAGCCTCCCGTTCTTCGTCATCCTCGTCGTCGAAATCCATATCTCTTGCCATAACAACAATTTCCAAGCTAGCATGGTCGTTCGTGAACGTCCTGGCCACAGCGAGAGTCGTCTCCACTCCCTTGGGCGGCGTCTATTCAGTTATCGTCCTCTTGCCGTAGTGGCCTGAAGCTCAATTAGGAGCGGCGACGGCAAAAATGGTTTCGCAAGGAAACCAGACGCTCTGGTCACATCGGTTTGTCAACCCGCTTCCGATAAAATCGCCGTCCGGGAGAAAAACAACCCAAGACCGTGTTTGGTCCCGGGTTACTGGACGCGATTCGTGAAAGGAACACGGATAGGACGGAATTTATCCGTCGGTTTCCTTTTTTGGTAATGCCGCCGGATTTTTCAGGCAGCGCCAAGGCCGGGAATATACACTTCCATCTTCCAGCCCAGTTTTTCCATAAGATCGTATACTTCCTGCGGCTCTATGTCGTACCGCTCTTCCTCGGCGTATTCCATGAGGGCCAGGATTATTTCCTTCTCGTCGCCGTTCCGGGAGTTAAGAACATACCAGTGACCGTTTTTTCGCAGGACGATTGTTTTTTCGTGCATTCCGGCAATCCTTCGCTTGAGACCCGTTCCCGCCGAGTGTCCGTCTTCGAATACTGAGCGACCTCGGCAAAGTGCCTTTCGTCCTGACACTTTCCCTGAACCGAATGGTTTCTTTCGACAATTTTCCCTTTCTTCTGAACTTTATTTCAAAAAATTCGGCAGGCGTTGCGGCGCAGCGCGTTTCGAAGCGAAACCAAACCGTCCGCCCGACCGGATGGTTGTATCATTGACGACTCGCTGCATCGAAGGACAACCCGGCGCCGACGCCACCCGTACCCGCTGTACGAAGGATCGGCCGCGCCCGGCGGACCGAACAAACGGCCGCCGGAATCACCCGGCGGACCGGTTGGCCCTTTTTGTTTCTCCCGGCCGCTGGTATACTCTGGGCTGGTCGAGACGGTGGCCGCCAGTGAAATCCGTCACAGCCGTCCCGCATGAGGAGACCAGCATGGCCGGAGACCGTTACCTACTCGTTCACGGGCATTTTTACCAACCGCCGCGTGAAAACCCCTGGACCGGGTCCATCGATCCGCAGCATTCCGCCGCGCCGTGGGAAAACTGGAACCGGCGCATCGCCGACGAATGCTACCTCCCCATGGCCCGCTCCCGGGTCTATGACGACGACGGGCAGGTCATGGACCTTTACAACAACTATGCCCACACCTCCTTTAATTTCGGGCCGACCCTCCTGTCGTGGGTCGAAGGCGTCCACCCGGAACTCCTCCGCCACCTCGCCGACGCCACCATTCTCGACCGGACCTTCGCCATGGCCCAGGCCTACAGCCACGTCATCCTGCCCCTGGCCGACGCCCGCGAGCGGCACGTCCAGATCGTCTGGGGGCTGAAGGAATTTCATCACCGCTTCGGCTTCTACCCGAACGGGATGTGGCTCTCGGAGTCCGGCATCGACACGGAGACGGTCCGCGCCCTTATTGACCACCGGGTCCGCTACGTCATCCTCTCGCCCCACCAGGCGTCGCGGGCGCGGCCGTTCGGCAGCCAGGACTGGCATGACGTCGGCATGGGCGCCATCGACACCCGCCGGGCCTACCGCCTGTTCGACATCGACGGCGGCGGCCGCACCCATTTCGAACGCTACCTGGACGTCGTCTTCTACACCCCCGGCCTCAACCTCAAGGTCAGCTTCGACCATATCCTGAACCGCCCGGACGATCTCGCCCGCGAACTCGAAAATTGCTACCGGGACACGGACGACGCCCAACTCGTCTCCATCGTCACGGACGGGGAAATCTACGGCCACCACGAGAAACACGGGGAGGAAGCCCTTTCCCGGCTGTTCCGTGACATCGCCCCCCGCCTCGGGCTGAAGGTGGTGTCGGCGGACGAATTCATCCGGGACAACCCGCCGGCCTGGGAAGTGAAATTGTGGAACGGCGAGGACGGACGCGGTTCGTCCTGGTCCTGCGCCCACGGCGTCGGCCGCTGGTACCGGGACTGCGGCTGCCATTCGCCCTGCCCGTCAACGTGGAACCAGTCCTGGCGGGAACCGTTCCGGAACGCCCTGGACGCCGTCCGCCACCGCGTCCGGGAGGTCGCCCGCCGGGAACTCGGACCGCTCCTCTGGGACGTTGACGAGGCGTTTATGGACTATGTCGACATCATTCTGACGCCGACCTTCGAAACGCGGCGGCGGTTCGTCCTCCGCCACGCCAGCCACGACCTGTCCATTGGCGAAGTGGAACGGCTTTGGCGCCTTCTCGAAGCGCTCCACAACACCGTCCTCATGTACGCCTCGTGCGGCTGGTTTTTCGACGAACTGTCCGGCCTCGAACCGGTCCAGAACATGCGCTACGCCCTCCGCGCCGCCGAACTGGTCCAGCCCTGGCACGATGAGGATCTGACCCTCCTCCTCGAGCGGGAACTGACCCGCGCCGCATCGAATATCGAACGGTTCCGGGACGGCGGCGTGGTGTTCCGGGAACTGGTCCTCCCGTCCCGGCACGAAAACCGCGAACTGGCGGCGGCGCTGGCGGTGTGCGCGGCGGCGGACTTCCCCATGGACGGCCTGTCGTGGCGCATCGTCGACGCTATCGAAACGACCCGCTACAACGACTCCGACGGCAACTGCATGACGTGGGGATCGTTTGTCGCCCACGATCGCCGCCTCGACCGGTTCATCAAGACCGCCTGGATTGCCCGGGTGGACGACCTGGACAACACCATCGTCTTCCTCCACGGCTACGACGAACTCCAGTGCGACCCCTATGAAGGCACGCTGCCGCCGAAGCCGGACAGCGATTTCGGCTGGCTCCAGGACATCCGGGAAGCGACGAAAAATATGTCGACCCAGGAACTGCTCGGCCGCATCGACGACACGACGATCCCGGCCGATCGCCTGCCCGCCGCCGTCCGCGCCATGCTCTACCGGAAGTTTGCCGGCGACGACGAACTGACCATCATTAAAAAACTCTGCGACATCGGAAAGCAGGCGGTTCCGTTCCTCGACCGCGCCCGCCGGCGCGGCGCGCCGGTGCCGGCGGTGGTGGAGCGGGCCGTCTCCGGCGCCTTCGAAATCGAGATGGACGAAGGCGTCATCGACGCCATCGAAGCGATGGAATTCACCACCGCCCGGGCCGAAGCCATTCTCGGACCGCGCGGCGCCGCCTGGCATCTCGGCGTCGGCGCCGGCCAGGCCTTTGTCGAACAGGCCCTCGGCACCATCGGCCGGGAACTCCTCCACTGGCTGTCCAGGGTGTCGGAGAAGGGCTGGTTCGACAGCCTGGAAATCAGGGAGCCGGAACCCGACGACCACTGGCTCAAACCGACGTCCGAATCCGCCCACCATCTCCGCTACCCGGAAGCCGACCGCCTGTCCCTCGCCGTCGGAAGAGGCCTCTACCGGCTGTATGAAAAACTCCGGGCCGGCGACCCGGACCGCGACGCCGTCCTTGTTCTGCCGCTCCCGGAACTCCTCGAGTACATGGACCGTCTCGGCCTTCCCGGCCGCCGCGACCCCGCCCTCGGCATGGCGTTTTGGGATTTCCTTGACCGGCCGCTCCGCCGCCTTCTCCGGTTGAACGGGGAAAAGCTTCTGGCCGGCCCGGTCGGTGTCCGGATTCGGCGAATTGGCGACCTCCTCGGCTTCGCTCCGGACGTCATCGCCGAACGAATTGATAAGGCGTTGACGGCGAACGGGTAAGGAAATGCGAATGGATAAAACCGGCGTCCCTGTTTTTCATTCGGCCTGAAAGGAATCACGGCCCGAAGGTATGTAATGGGAACTTGTTCGGCGTTACGGAGGGACGAAAACGGCGATTTCGGCCGCGTCACTCCGGAACGTCCGGAACAGGCGTTTCGCCGAGCGATTGGCGCGCTGGCGAAATTCCTCCGATAATCTTTGAAGGCCTTCCCGGTTTCGGCCGATAATTAATCATGGACACCCGGTCGCGGAACGTTGTTTCCGTGGCTCCTGACCGCATGGACATATGAATATGGATGATGATGCACCGTCCTGGATTTATTCCGCACCGTTGGCGGCGTTGTTATTTTGCGGCGCGGTGGCTGTTTTTATCCTGGGATACATTCCCGAGGCGGAAAAAGCCCGGGAATGCGAAGCCCGGGTGGCGGCGGCCCGGCACCGCATCCAGGAACTGTCCCACCAGGAAATGCAGGCGCGGATGCGCATAGCCGAATTGCAGGAAGGTGTCCCGGAAGCGATAGAGGAAGCGGTCCGCGAGGTACTGCGGTTCGGTTCCGTTAACGATTTTCTGCCGACCGACAGGTAACGTTCCACCGATCGCGCCCGGACCGCGCGGCAAGCATGCAAGGCGCGGAGCCGGACGCGAAGGTTTCGGGAACGGGAACAACCTGGCGGCAGCGGGTGGACCCAGATACGTTCCGGCGCCGGCCCCGCAGTCGGCGGCGCGTCGTTGTTCAGCCTTTTTTACCGTTCGCCAAACGAAACCATTGACCTATGCCTGACGTCCTTTCACAAAGTGAAGTCGATGCCCTTCTGAACGCCGTCGATTCCGGCGTCGACATCGCCGGCGCCACCGATCTCGCCGCCACCGCCGCGAACGAGCCGGAGCTGCCGGAAGACGTCCAGATCTACGACTTCAAGCGGCCGGAACGCGTCTCCACCGACCAGATCCGCTCCATCGAAATAATGCACGAGGTGCTGGCCCGTAAACTCGGCGCCAGCCTCTCCGCCTACCTCCGAACCATAGTCGAAGTGAAAATGGCTTCGGTCGAGCAGCTCACCTACCAGGAATTCCTCATGAGCCTGCCGAACCCGACCTGTTTCAACCTCCTCCGCTGCGAGCCGCTGGACGGTTCGATGGTTCTTGAAATCAACCCGTCCATCGTCTTCCCCATTCTCGACAAGCTCCTCGGCGGCGGCCACGGCGAGCCGCACATTCCGGACCGGGAAATGTCCGACATCGAGTGGCGCCTTATCAGCCACGTCACGACGGAAACGCTCACCTTCCTTCGGGACTGCTGGAAACCGATCCTCGACATCGACTTCATGGTCAGCGGCCGCGAGTCGAATCCGATGCTGATGCAAATCGTCCCGCCAAACGAAGTCGTCATCCTCGTCTGTTTCGAAATCAGGATGGGCGATTCGTCCGGCATGCTGAACCTGTGCATCCCGTTCCCGGTCATCGAACCGAAAATCGGCGACTTCTCCACCATCCAGACCTGGTTCCAGACCCGGCGCACCTCCGATGCCGCCCTCGAGAACGCCAAACTGAACGAAGGCGTCAAGTCAGCGCCGTTGGAGACGGTCATTTACATTGCGAAGACCCACATCAAAATGCGGGATCTCCTGAAGCTTCGGCCGGGCGACCTTATTTTGACCAAGAAAGACATTACGGAACCGCTCCTCATGACCATCGCCGACCGGCCGAAATTCTGGGTTTACCCCGGTCAGCACCGGCACTACAAGGCGGTCCGCGTTCATACGGAAACCGCCATCGACGACGAGCTGTAGGCGACGCGTCGTACGCATACGCATGTAAACATCATCTGGACGGCGTTCGCCGCACGGTGAACCAGGGAACCGCACCGAACGGGACCGGATACATCTATCGCACCGTGGAAGGACATGCCGACGCATACCACTGCGCGGCCCATCGGACCCGATCCGGGAAGGAAACCGTCATGGCAGAGCCGCGAAAGCCTTTCATCATGTTTCGTCCGAAATTTCTCCTCCTGTGCCTCTATGTGGTTGCCTATATCCTCCTCCGGTCCTCGGAGGACATAGTCGTCCATTCCATCGCCCTGCCGTCGCCGCGCGGGCCGGAGATTTTCCGCATGGTCGGTCCGCATCCGGACCTGCCGCACTGGCGGCAGCAGTTGTGGCGGGCCTGTTTTTCGCCGGCCATGGTGGTGGAGGAAGAGGGCGGGCGGTTGATGGACCGGGGCCGGGGACTTTATTCGGACGCCCGGGGAACGGTCCAGGATGCGGGCCAGGCGGTCCGCCAATACACCGGACAGGGACGGTAACATGTCTGTCGGCTTTATGAATCCGGAAGTGGCGGAGAAGGGCGGCGCCATCGCCAAGGCGGTGATGGAAGGCGGCGCTTCCGGCTGGTCCACCCTTATCGGGAAGAACGTCAACTACGCCATCGAGGGCGCCGACTACGGCGCGCCGAACGAGGTCGTCCGCCCGGACGAACTTGGCGAGGCCGTCGTCACGCCGGTGGACTGGTCCGGCGACAACACGGGGAAGGTCTACCTCCTCGTCCCCGCCGCCGGCGCCAAGGAAATCGTCGCCTACATGATGGCCCTCATGCTCGGTGGCGATCCGAACCCGGAGA
Source organism: Planctomycetaceae bacterium (assembly GCA_021201355.1). Classification (GTDB taxonomy): domain Bacteria; phylum Planctomycetota; class SZUA-567; order SZUA-567; family SZUA-567; genus JAJBSZ01. The sequence continues at coordinate 9,547 of JAJQFC010000235.1, forward strand.
CCCAGCTTCTCGACGCCGACGGGATGGACGCCTACGGCGAGGCGGTCAACAGCTTTTTCGGCCAGGGCGCCCAGCAGGCCCGGGGCGAGGTCGGCATCAACATCAAGACCGCCCTCGGCCAGTCGAAACTGGTCGATTTCACCAAGACGAAACCGTCCGACGAACTCGGGGGCGAGGACTTCTACAACACCCGCATCAAGGTCACGATTGAAGGCCGTCCGCCCTTTGTCCTGGAGATGCTTCTGGCCCGTCCGGTCACCGGCGTCGCCCCGGACGCCAATCCGGCCGAGGAGGCGGAGCAGGCCGCCGCCGCCGCCGAGCGCCTGGGCATTTCCCCGACAAACCTGTCCATAGCCATGAAAATCAAGCTTCCCGTCGTGGTCGTCATCGCCACGAAGAAGATGCGGATGGAACTGATTCAGGACATGTGCCCGGGGACGATTATCGAATTCCGCAAGATGTCCGGGGAAAACCTTGACGTCTCGGCCGGAGCCGTGAAGATTGCCACGGCCGAGGCGGTGATTGTCAACCAGTGTTTCGGCGTTCAGGTCCGGAGTATTGTCGACCCGAAGGCGGCGGTGCGGGAGTGAACCGGGGTTCCGGTCGTCCCGGCCGTCCGCAGGGAACACGCTCTTTTCACGACACCCATACGGGCGCACGGTTTCGTGCGCCCTTCAGTCATTAAGGAAGACAACCATGTACATATTGCAAGTCGAAGACGACTTCGCCTCCGCCCACCAGCTCCGCGAGTACAAAGGAAAGTGCGAAAACCTTCACGGCCACAACTGGCGCGTCCGCGTCCGGGTCAAGGGTGAACGCCTCGGCCCCATCGGCATGCTTATGGACTTTGGCGATCTGAAGCGCCTCGTCAAGGCTCTCATGGATGAACTCGATCACAAGTTCCTGAACGAGACGCCGCCCTTCGACACCCTGAACCCGACCTCGGAAAACCTCGCGAAATACCTCTACGACCGCCTGTCCGCCGCGCTGCCGGACGGCGTCCGCCCGCACGAAGTCACCGTCTGGGAATCGGAAAAATGCGCCGCCACCTACACGGAATAACAGGCGACCGCATCGGTGCCGGTGGCGGATGACGGAATGGTTCTGCAGAAAAAATACGCGAGGCGGAGGCCCTGAAGCCGTCCGCCTCGCCGCATACCCCACGGAAAAAAACGCGCACGGCGTCCCGAAAGCGGTGGCCGTGCGCGTTTGTATTTTGCATCAAGGAGTCCCTGAAGCGCCGTCCGCGTCAGTTGGGTTTTTTCCGGAGCGGCCCTTCCTGATCGGCGAACTTCGAGATAACCCGCGTCGGCACCGGCCCGGCCACCGGCCCGTCGCCGCCGGCGATGGCGCCGGACAGTTTGGACAAGCCGTCAAGGGCCGACAGTTTGGCCCCGGCCAGGGCGGCCGCGCCGCCTGAACCGGACTTTTTCAAGAGGCTGCCGAGGCCGTCCACCGAGCTTTCCGTCGGCGTCGCTTCCTGGGCGGCGGCGATGTTTTCAGCCTGGATGGCGTCGTAGACCTCCTTCCGGTGGACGGAGACGTTCCGGGGCGCGGTAATGCCGATGCGGACCGTGTCTCCCCGGACGTCGACGACGGTGATTTCCACCGAATCGCCAATCATTATCGTTTCGTCTTTACGACGACTAAGCACCAGCATTGGCTTTCTCCTCCTCACCATTGCCGGATGCGGGTCCGGTCGATTCCGCGGCGGGTCCATCGTTCAGGCGGCGAAGCGGCTGGCCGCCCTCGGACGGGTCGGCGGCCGAGTCGTCGGCGTTCGGATCCTTGAACAGGCGGTGGCGCGTGCTGTACTGCGGATTGACAATGACCATCTGCATGCCGAGGCGCGTTTCCGTGTTCATGACGAGGGGGCCGAGAAGATTGGCCGTGGCGTCCATCGGATCCTGGGGAATGACGAGGATGAGGCAGACAACGGCGTCCTCGGCTTTTTCCAGCTTGAGGATTTGCCGTTCCTTTTCGCCGATGAGTATCTGGTAGTTGGAGACGATGGCGCTCGCCTCGCAGATGACGAAGGCGAGATCCGGGCGATCCACCGACTGGAGCCATTTGAACAGGCCGTCGTCCGAGCACTCGAACATGACGTAGCCAGTGCAGTCCCTGAAGCCGATCACTCCCTCCGGGAAGGTGATGAGCGCTTCGTCAGGCACTTCCTTTTCCCCAAAACGGCTGATCTTGACAATCATTAGGAATTCTCCTGTTTGCCCGGCGGGCGGCGGATCCGCGCCGCAACGACGGACATGACACCGAGTCGGCTTGCCGACGGGTCGTACCGCTGCCAAAGACGCCGACACCGGCGCCCGGGCACTAACCGATCACGTCAGGAAACCGCAACGAGTACAAAATGGATCATACACTTTTTTATCGGCTTCATACACGCTTTTCTGGAATGAAAAATGCGATTGATCTGATATTATCTTACAGTTACTATAGATCGGCCGAAAAAACCACACGGAGCACGCGCATGGCAGCACTGACCATAACATCAACCGGAAACGCCGGCGTCTATATCGAGTCGTCCGCCGGGAATGTTTATATTGATTCGTTTTTCCATCCGGTCCCGGATGTCGGCGGCCGGCCGGTCGTCAGCGGCGCCGAGGCGAAACCGGCAGACCTCATTCTCGTCACCCACAACCATTACGACCACCTCCACCCGGAAGAAACCCGCGACGCCGCCCAGAAGACCGGCGCGCCCGTCGCCGGGCCGGAACGCGTCGCCAAGGTCATGCGAAAGCACCTGCCGCCCGAGCGCATCATCACGCTTGAGCCGGACGAACGGCGTCAGCCTCCGGCTATTCACACTATTACTATCGGAAACATCCATATAACCTCCTTCCGAACCTACCACGGCCAAGGCCATAACAGTTACCTCCTGGAAATGGACGGCGTGCGCATCTTCCACGACGCGGACAACGAACACACCGAACCCTACGACCTGGACGTTCTCGGCCGCGTCGACGTCCTCCTTCTCTGCCCCTGGGCCGAGTCCGGCGCCGGCCAGTTTGTCGAGCGCCTGAAACCGGGGAAATGGCTCCTTATCCACATGACGGACGCCGAAATCGATCAGCACCGGGCCGGCGCCTTCCTTCCCGCCCTCCTCAGCCCCGTGCCGGAAGGCGTCATCGCCCTGCGCGGCGGCGAGAGCCTGGAGATCTGAATGGCGGAGTTGACGGAAAACCTTATCCGACTCCGTTCCGTCAACGGAGTCGGGAACACTTTGATCTGGCGGCTGATCCGCCGATTCGGCGATTCGGAACGCGTCCTCCACGCGTCGGTGGACGAACTGCGCCAGGTCAGGGGAATTTCCCAATCCCTCGCCGAAGCCATCAAACAGGCCGCCTCCTTCGACCCCCGGCCGGAAATGGAACGCGCTGTCGAGGTCGACGCCGACATCATCCCCTACGACGACCCGGTCTATCCGAAGGCGCTTCTGTACTCGTACGAGCCGCCGGTCCTTCTCTATGTCAAAGGCACCCTGGTCAAGAACGACAACATCGCCGTCGGCATCGTCGGCACCCGGGAAGCCAGCCCCTACGGCCGCGACAACGCCCTTGAAATCGGCGCCGCCCTGGCCCGGAGCGGTTTTACCGTGGTGAGCGGCCTCGCCCTCGGCGTCGACACCTTCGCCCACATCGGCGCCATGAACGGCGGCGGCCGGACCATCGGCGTTCTCGGCTGCGGCTTCGACCACATGTATCCGGAACAGAACCGCGACCTCGCCATCGAAATGTCCAAGCACGGCGCCGTCATCACCGAATACCCGATGGCGACGCGGCCGTCCCGGGAGACGTTTCCGATGCGAAACCGCATTATCGCCGGCATGTCCTACGGCCTTCTCGTCATCGAAGCGCCGCTCCGGAGCGGTTCCCTCATCACCGCGAGGCTGGCGAACGAATTCGGCCGCACCGTCTTCGCCATTCCCGGCCGGGTCGACGATATCCGCTCCGAAGGCTGCAACAAACTTATCCGTGACGGCGCCGTCATCGTCACGTCGGTCGAGGACATATTCCGCGAACTCAATCCTTCCCTCCCGGAAGAAATGTACATGAAGGAACGGCCGGCCCGCGCCGCCCGGGCGAAGCCGAAGCCGCCCGCGAACGAACCGCCCGGCCGCCGGCCGCGCCTCCGTGAACGAGCCGTTCCGGAGACGGCCCCGCCCCGGCCAAGCGATTCCCTGTTCGACCGCGATCCGGCGGACATCAAGGAGACGCTCGACTGGGTGATGGACCGAAATTTCCTCGCCGAGCCGGCCGACACGGAGTACGGCGCGCCGCCCAAAGGGCGGGATGCCCGACGAGAAGCGCCTCGGAATGGAGCGCCTCGGAATGGAGCGCCTCAACCGGTGCGGGATGCGCCGGGGCACGCGAACGCGCCGCGTCCGTCACGTCGGGAACCGGCCTGTAATCTGGCGGCCGACGCGCCCGGCCCGGCGGTGGACGAAGCGGAAACGGCTGTCCTCCGCGTCCTCTCCCGGGACTGGCGGCCGATCGACGACATCATCGCCGAATGCGGCCTGGACAGCGGCAAATCAACCGCCTGCCTCGCCATGCTCCGGTTGAAACGCCTGGTCGAACAGGGACCGGGCCAGGCGTACCGGTTGCGGTCGTGACGAATTTCCGGTAATCATGTAGTCATACCGGGCGGAATGACACGAAACGGGGCACTTCTTCAGTGCTCGCGTGACGCTCGCTTCTTCGTTACTGACGGAGTACCCATGGCAAAAAAGAACCTTACCTACAAGGACGCCGGCGTCGACATCGACGCGACCAATGAATTGGTCGGCGGCTACCTCAAGATGATCCGCTCTACCTACAACCCGGGCGTCATCAAGAACGACAACGGCTTCGGCGGCCTGTTTCGCCTCCAGGGCGCGCCCGGCCTCTTCGCCCGGCGCTGGCGCGACCCGGTCATGGTCTCCGGCACCGACGGCGTCGGGACGAAACTTAAGATCGCTTTCATGATGGACAAGCACGACACCGTCGGCATCGACCTCGTCGCCATGTCCGTCAACGACATCCTTGTCCAGGGCGCGGAACCGATGTTTTTCCTCGATTACATCGGCATCGCCAAGGCGGAAAAACGCGTCCTCCTCGATCTCGTCAAGGGCGTCGTCGACGGCTGTAAACAGGCGAACTGCGCCCTCCTCGGCGGCGAGACCGCCGAACTTCCCAGCCTCTACGCCAAAGGGGAATACGACCTGGCCGGCTTCGCCGTCGGCGTTGTCGAACGGAAACGGCTCATCGACGGCTCCCAGGTCGAACCGGGCGACATCATCCTCGGCCTCCCGTCGTCCGGCCTCCATTCGAACGGCTATTCCCTGGCCCGGAAGGCTCTTCTCGAAGCCGGCGGCTACAAGCTGAACCGGAAAGTGGCCGAACTCGGCTGCACCCTTGGGGAAGAACTTCTCCGCCCAACCCGCATTTACGTCAAACCGGTCCTCGCCGCCTTCATGTCGTACAAGGTCAAGCGGCCCATCCGCGCCCTTGCCCACATCACCGGCGGCGGCCTTCTCGAGAATGTTCCGCGCATCCTGCCGACCGGCTGCGACGCCGTCTTCAATATCGATTCGTGGGAGGTGCCGCCGGTGTTCCGGCTCATCCAAAAGGCAGGAAATATCGCGGACGAGGAAATGTTCCGCGTCTTCAATATGGGTATCGGGATGGTGATGGTGGTGACGCCGTCGTCCGTGGAGACGGTTCTCGCCAAGCTGAAAAAGGCCGGCTGCAAAGCGAACGTCGTCGGCCGCATCGCCCCGGGCAAGCGGAACGTCCAACTGGTTTAGTCTCATCCCGGTATCTTCGAAAAAAAAGCCCGTCCGGTCGCTTCCGGCGGGCTTTTTTCATGGCGGGACGGTCGGTCCCGGCGGGTGTCCTCGCTCGTGGTTCGACAGGACAATTGCATTGGTCCGGCAGAACAGCAAGATGGATGAAAACCGCCCCGGGCTGTTCTGTACAATCCCCGATTGAACGAGAGAAAGAACGCGCCAATGTCCCTCTCCCGCTACGACGTCGACCGGATCAACAAGGCCGTCGACTATATGGAAAATCACCTGGAGGACACCCCGGACGTCGCGGCGGTGGCGCGGGCGGCGCACTGTTCGAAATACCATTTCCACCGCATTTTTTCGGAATCGCTCGGGCTGACCGTCCACGGCTATATGGTCCGGCGGAGGCTGACGGAAGCGGCGCGGGAACTCACCGGCACGCGGAAGCCGATTCTCCATATCGCCCTGGCGGGCGGGTACGGCAGCCAGCAAGCGTTCACCGACGCCTTTACGGCGATGTACAAGAAACCGCCGAACCGCTTCCGCCGGGACGCGGTGTTCTACCCGCTCCAGTTGCCGCTTCGATTGGACGGCGAGTACGCGGGGCTGCTGTCCGAATCCGGCCGAGGCGGCGGAAGCCGGGCCGGACATTGGCGGGCCGTACCGGCCGGTCACGCCGATACCGGCGGTTGGATGGATCTGGTCCGGCTGGTCGTCGGCGGCTTCCCGAACCTTCAGGAAGAGGACTATTCCCGTTCACTCCGGGAATCTATCCGGAGCGGCCAGGCGTTTATCTTGAGGGACGGCCCGACCGCCGCCGGCATTCTCATGCTGTGCCGCGAGGCGGGCAGCATCGATTTTATGGCGATTCACCCGCTCTACCGCCACGCCGGCATCGATGCCGCCCTGCTGGACCAGGCCGACCGGGCGTTCCATCGGGACCGGCGGGAAATCAGCATCACCACCTTCCGGGCCGGCGACAAGGCCGACACCGGACAACGGGAAACCTACGCCGGTCTCGGTTTCAGGGAAGCGGATCTCCTCACCGAGTTCGGCTACCCGACGCAACGTTTCGTCCTTAAACGAAAAGGAAAAAAGAGAAAACGATGACCGTCACACCGTCTGAAAACAACGCCACTCCGGACAACCCGCTGTCCGTTCCCGTCACGCCCCTGTCCCTCCTCCGCTTCGCTTTTCCAACCATGTTCATGATGGTTTTTTACGGCCTCTACTCCATCGTCGACACTATTTTCGTCTCACGGTTCGTCAACACGAACGCCCTCTCCG
>JAJQFC010000273.1 GCA_021201355.1 Planctomycetaceae bacterium
CGAGTCGCATACGCTGGATGATTTCCCGAAATCTCAAGTAGACGCGGTATAACAGGAAAATCAGTTCCAGGCATTCCCTAACTATAAGTGTCATATCACATTAGAGCCTTGATGCCGCTTCACGCAGCGCTTCGCCCCCGACCCCGACGATCCGTCGGTGCGGCCGGTACAACACGGTACAATTTTTTATGCGCCTGTCGAGAGGCGGCGCAGCATCCTCGTAAAGGAGATACACATGTCGAAGTGGGAAATCCCCGCCAAGGGCGGCAACATGGAAGCCGCCAACGGCATCTATTACCAGAACATGAACAACCTGGAAGTGGCCGAACGCCTCAAGAAGAACGACGTCATCCTCATCCCCGTCGGCTCCACCGAAAACCATGGCCCGAGCGCCCCGTACGGCGAAGACACCTACCTTGACACCCGCCTGTGCGAACAGGTCGCCAAGGCCACCGGCTGCACCGTCGCCCAGCCGATCTGGTACGGTTCCCACCCCTACCACCACCTCGGCATGCCCGGCACCATCATCATCCCGGAAGAAACCCTCGCTGACTACCTCATGTACGTCTTCGCCGGTTTCTGGAACACCGGTTTCCGGAAGATGATTGTCGTCAACGGCCACGGCCAGGACTACGTCATTCCCCTCGCCATCCACAAGTTCGGGAAGACCTTCCAGGTCCCCGGGATCATCCTCTACACCCACTTCTGGAACTGCGCCAAGTGGGAACTCGAAACAAAAGACAAAGGCGGACCATACGACGCCCCGTTCATCCACGCCGACGAAGTCGAACAGTCCTGGTCCCTCGCCCTGTTCCCCGAGTTCTGCAAGCAGGAAAATGCCGTCGCCACGAAGCCGGCGCCGATGCTTCCCCCCGGACACATCAACAACTCCGCCGAAACCGCCCCGGGCCCGATCAAGTGGTACAACGCCTACGGCTCCGTCGGTATGGAAGTGATCTGCACCCCGGAAGGCGTCATCGGCGACGCCACCAAGGCGAGCGTCGACAAGGCCCGGAAGGGTGTCGAACAGACCCTCGACTACCTGGAAAAGCTCGTGAACGACATCATCACCAAGTACCCGGCCGGCCAGCTCCCGCCCATCGACAAGGTTACCCAGCGGAGCCGCGAAGACATCGAAGCCGTCATCAAGGGCCCGACGAACGGCGGCCGCCACATCTACACCCTGCACTACGGCGTGTGATAGAGGCATCCGTAACACTTGCGCCGCGCGTCTCGGCGTATGATGGAAGTATCCGTATTTGCTCCACCCGTGAACCACCACCAAAAAACTCCTGTATCGGGACTGCGGCCACGCCGGCAGCGACGCGGCCGCGGTCTGATTCGGGGGAGAATGGTCGCCATTCCAACTTATATGGGTGCCGGGCACCCAGCGTAAACTTAACTAAGGAGGTTTTCCGTGAAAGCCAAAATTGCCTTCATGTACGGTCCCCACGATCTGCGTATCGAGGAAACGGAACTGCCGCCGCTGAAGCCGAACGAGCTCCTGATCAAAGTCGGCGCCTGCGGCATCTGCCAGTCCGACGTCGAGTGCTACGAAGGCCACTCCGCCGAAGGCCGGTACGACATCGGTCCCTTCACCCCCGGTCACGAATGGTCCGGCCAGGTGGTCGAACTCGGTTCCGACGTCAAGGACTTCGCCGTCGGCGACAAGGTCACGGGCGATTGCGTCATCCCCTGCGGCTACTGCCAGAACTGCAAGGAAGGCAAGATGCCCTCGGCCTGCCTAAACATGCGTGAACTCGGCTTTATGCCGAATTCCCCCGGCGCCATGGGCGAATACCTCATCCTCGAACGCGACTTTACCCACAAGTTCCCGTCCGACTGGTCCTACTTCATGGGCACCTGGATTGAGAACTTCTCCGTCGGCTACTGGGGCGTTTGGGGGAACGGCGGCTACGTCGACGCCTCCGACGACGTCGTCATCATCGGCGGCGGCCCCATCGGCATTTCCGCCACCATCACCGCCGACGTCTCCGGCGCCAACGTCATCATGGTCGACCCCCTCGAGTCCCGCCGCGAACGGGCCAAGAAGTACGGCGCCAACTTCGCCCTCGACCCCACCAAGGGCGACATCGCCAAGATGGTCCGGGAAGTCACGGACGGCCGCGGCGCGTCCGTCGTCGTCGAATGTTCCGGCAACGACATCGGCATCGCCAGCCTCTTCGACATCGCCGGCCACTCGGCCCGCGTCGGCCTCGTCGGCCACTCCATCGGCCGCAAGGTTCCGGCCGAACTCGGCAAGGTCATCTGGTCCAACCTCCGCATCGTCGGCTCGGGCGGCACCAAGAACTTCCTCGAGCGGACCATCCGCTTCCTGTCCCGCATCAAGGACAACTACGACTTCGACGCGCTGAACAGCCACTACCTGCCGTTCGAAGAAGTCCACAAGGGCCTGAAAATCGCCTCCAAGGAAAAGCAGACCGCCTTCAAGGTCATGCTGACCTACAAGGGCATGACGGACAAATAAGCACCGTACCACTTTCCACACCATTCATCGCGGGGCCTTGGGCATTCGGCCCGAGGCCCTGTTTTGTTGACGCGTAACTCTCGTGCCGGTACAAGATCATCACGGCTCCGACTGTCCATACAGGAAGGAAAACCTCTCATGGCTCACGACTCCCGTTTCCCCGGCGCCCTCTCGAACGGTACCGGCATGCGCCTCGCCGTCACCGCCGCCCCCGACGCCGGCCCGAAAGCGCCCATCCTTTTCCGGGGCGACCTCGCAGACTGCGTCGCCGACGCCCGGGCCGTCGGTTACGAAGGCATAGAAGTGCATGTCCCGAACATATGGGAATTCGACGCCGCCTCGTTCGGGAGCGCCTGCGCGGCGGAGGGAATGGCCGTGTCCGCCCTCGTTTCCGGCCAGTTGAACGTCCGCATGGGCCTGTCCCTCTGCCATGAGGACGGGGAAAAAGTCCGTCTCGCCATCGACGGCCTGAAGCGCTTTGTCGACGCCGCCGCCACCCTCCGGACCGGCGTCGTCGTCGGCTGGGTCCGGGGCCAGGTCGGCGCCGATCCGGCGGGCAAACTGGCGCGCCAGGCCGAAGGCATGGCGGAGGTGGACGCCTACGCCGGTTCGAAAAACGTGCCCCTCTACATAGAGGCGATCAACAGGTATGAACTCGACTCCCTGAACACCGCCTGGGAAATTGTCCAGTTCATCGACGGCCACAATCTTAAAAACACCTACATCCACCTCGACACTTTCCACATGAACATCGACGAATACAGCCCGGCGAAGGCCATCCGCGAGGTCGGCCCGCTCCTCGGCTACTTCCACATCGCCGAAAACACCCGCTGGTATCCCGGGCACGACCGGCTCGACTTCGACAGCGTCTTCGCCACCCTCGAAGCGGTCGGCTACGACGGTTTCGTTTCGGTGGAATGCCTCCCCTACCCGACCGGTCCGGAAGCGGCGCGGCGGGCGTTCGAGTTTTTGCGGTACCGGTATTTTTACGACAAGCGGTAGGAACGCGGATGCAGCACGCGATTCGCGCGACGGCAAAGCTGACGGCGAATATATCACGATAAAAAACTAGACGATGGATTCCGCACACTACCGGCGGAATCCATCGTCTTTTGCTACGGGAAAAAGGAGAATCGGTAAGTTCGCGGCCAACCCATAACCCCACTGCTATCTGTAGGGTTGAATTGCCGGCCAGGAGATCGTTGACTAGCGCGTTTGATGAGCGTCAGTACTTGTTGTCACTGACGATGCCGTATACTTCGCGTAAAACCATTTATTCTTTTGTCCGGTAATTCCGGCGCCGTTCTGAGTTTCGCTGATCGGCGAATCGGGTCACATACCCAAAGAAGGAGTTTCAGGTGTTTTGCCGATTTCCTCGCACGCCTGTATGTATGAATCGATCGCGACGTGAAAATCTTCCTCAAGATCGACCACACTATCGCCTTCGAAGTCGATAATGTCACGAATACCCATTACACGACCGAAAAGTATTCCGTCTGCGTCATCATATTCGACCGTCGCCGTGTAACCCCGATAGGTCATCACTTCCATTGTAACGTCCTGTCCGTACGTAGCATCTATAAGGTAGTGGTAGTATACACCTCACCTGATAGTCGCGTCGGATTTTCACCCCGAAGCCTTCATCTTGTCCGCCAGATCCTTTATTTCCGACGCCGCCGCCTCCATCTTGGCGATGGTCTCCTCGAGCCGGTTTGAATGGACAGTGCCGTTTCTGGCGTTGTCCACCGTGCCCTGAAGAAAGGCCCGGGTGTCCCGGGCGGCGTCGCCGCAGCGGATAGCCAGTTGCCGCACCTCGTCCGCGACGATGGCGAAGCCGCTCCCGGCCTCGCCGGCCCGCGCCGCTTCCACCGCCGCGTTCAGGGCGAGAAGGTTTGTCTGGGTGGCGATTGCTTCGATACTTGTCATCACCGACCCGATTTTCCCGGCATAGTCGTTGATCGACCGCATGGCGGCGGTGAGATCGGTGGCGGACTCCTTGCTGGCCGTGACCGCCTCGGTCGTACTGACGGCGATGTCTTCGATGCGGCTGAAATTCTTCGCGGACAGGAGCGTCTTGTCGAGGAGGAAGTGGAAACAGTTTTCCGGCCGGTTAAAACCCTGATGGACAGCCTGGATCATCTTCTCGCACGAGTTGTAGCCGCAGGCGGAGCAATTGTACATGTCGCCGTCGCCGGTCTTGCCGAGGCGGGCCATGATGGTCTGGCGGTCGCTTTCGGTAAGGGACATCTCCCGGGCGTTCATGGACAGGTTCCGGTAGCGCCGGTCGTAGAGGCCGGGCTCCCAGTGGGCGTTAATATAGGCTTCGAGATCCTTCAGGCCGCCCCGACGCTTCCGAAGGAGGCGGGTCTTTTTCTTCTCCGGCTCGGCGTAGCGGGCCCGCATGCCTTCGCTCCGGCGTTCGATATGGCTCTCCAGTTCGTCCACCGGCTTGTCCCGGGCCGGGGCGGCGGTGCCGCCGTTACAGCCGTTTTCGCAGTTCAGGCAGTCGATGAGCTTCGGTGCGAGGCCGCGCCGGATCATCTCGGGCAGGGTGTCGAGATAATGGTAAATGGTGTGCGGACCCTCGATTTTCCTGATGTTTTTGGAAATCCCCGGGACAAACCGCTCCGCCGTCCGCATGAGCCCGCCGGGCGACGAAAACAGCACCGCCCGCTCGGCCGGCGGGTTGTCGTAGTCGAGGGCCGGAAATGCGTCGAGGCGGATTGACTGATCGACCAGGTATTCCCGGAGCGCCTTCATGGTGACGTTGTAGTCGCCGACGCCGGTTTCGTCGAATTCGCGCCGCTTTGCCAGGCACGGCGAAATCACCGCCACCCGGTGGTCGCGGAACTCCGGGCGGAAGCGTTTCACCATACGGATGATATGGAGCATCGGGCTGTCGGCCGGCGCCAGGTACGGGATCAGTTCCGGCTTGTAGATTTGGATATAATTGACAATGGCCGGACAGGGTTGGGCGATGACGGTGGCCGGATTGTTCGCCCTGATGTGTTCAAGGTAACTTTTCACCGTCAGTTCGGCGCCGAAGCTGACGTCGAAGACGGCGGCGACGCCGATGTCTTTCAGCCAGCCGTTCAGGTTGAGGTAGGTTTTCGGGAAATTGGCGGCGATGGCCGGAGCGACGATGGCGACAATCGGCACACCGGCCGCGATATCGCGCATGAACCGGTCGAAATCGTCCAGGCCGTACCGGGCGCCGTGCTGGCACGCTTCCAGGCACTGGCCGCAGCCGATGCAGCGGTCGTGGTTGACTTCGACGCAGGTTTCGCCCGCGCGGTTGGCGAATTTGACCGGACAGGCCGAAATGCAGCGGTGACAATGGACGCATTTTTCCGCGTCGGTAGCAATAAGAGGCGTCAAGGTCGCCATAAAAAATCCTCCGTCGTCTGCCGCTCCGCCAGCCATGGCCCGGCATTTTCGACAAAATTGGTGATAATATATTCGACGCTGAACCGCTATGCGGTATTGGAGAGTGCATCACGGTTTTTCAGGAATCGAATTGTTATTAAATATAAAAATAGCCAATTCGCAAGGATAATTACGGGCGAGAAATATAATGAGATGGCTTGGGTTACGATAAAGACAGGCACGAGTCAGCCCTGGGATACAACACTCCGCAAGTAAAGAATTAATATTTACCTATCCAATTCCGGAATAATACGAGTCATAAAAAATCGGCGGCCCATATGGGTCGCCGATTTTCGGTCGTTCGCGATTTTGGTAGTTTGTGATAACATTTAAAAAACGTCTCGACAATGCCTGGCCGCCGAAACGACAAAAGAGCGGCGGTACAATCGTAAAAATTTTACAGTAATAGTCCCATCGCCGCCGTCGCCACCAGTTCAACATTTCCGGATTCGCTCGACGGCTTAATGACGCAGCCGTCGACGCCGTTACCGGGAGCCAGGACTTCGTCGACCTTTTCCGAATTGGCGGTGCAGATGACGAAGAAGCACGGCATGTATTTATGGACGATCTTCAGTTCATGGCAGAATTCGACGCCGTTCTTCCCTTCCATCTCGAGGTCGGAAATAACGATGCGGGGCTTTTCATCGAGGGCCGTCTTCAGTCCCTCCTCCGGGTTCCCGGCGGTGACGACAAGGAAGCCGTGGTCTTCCAGAAGCTTCTTCAGGTAATCCCGCTGGTAGGCGGAGTCGGAGACGATCAGGGCCGTCCGGTGCTGCTGCGACACCGGCGTCGACATGATGTACGACACCAGCTTCCGGTACGACGACGCCTGCATCTTCAGCGTCTTCGCCTCTTTTTCCAGCTCGGACAGTTCCATGACCAGCGTGTTTTCCTTGTCCGCGTCATAGCGGAAGCGGGACGGCCCGCTGATGGCCCGTTCGACATAGTTCATGAGGGCGTCCATGTTGAACGGTTTCTGGACCAGGGCGGAAGCGCCCTCGTTCACCGCCATGAGGATATGGGAGACGGACGCGCCTTCCGGCAGGACAAAGATGAACCGGGGAATCCGGGCGTGGTCGGTGGAGGCCTGGAGCATCTTGACGCTGAAGGCGTCGTCCTCGTTGTAGTCGAGAATCGCCACCTCGCTCTTCGTGTCCACCAGTTCTTTGGCAACCATCTTCGGCGTCTGTTCCGGCGAAAAGGCCGGGATCACTTCCACCCGGTAGTTTGCCAGGCGAAGGGCGCCCGCCACCTCCTCCTGAAGCGCCGTGTCGGCGAGGCTGAGAACGATTTTGGCCATGTGAGGCTACTCCATTATGAGGTTTTCAAACATATCCACCGAGTAGTAGCGCTGGAGCTGGTTCTTGAAGAAGCGGTTGATGTCGTCCATGGACAGCTTGGACGCGAACATGATTTTCATTTTGTTTTTGACAATGCCCTGCTCTATGCGTTCCAGCGACGGCACCGAATCGATAATGTCCGCCACCATCGTCAGCCGGCGGATGATGAGGTGGGCGACGAGGGACGAATCCTGGAACGACGGCTTCAACTGGATCATCGACTGAAAGACGTTCGTGTCCGGCGTCGACATCTTGGCGTGGAAGAGGAGGGTGCCTAGAGGCGACATCCGGAACACGCCGGAGTCTTCCGCCTCCGCGTCCTTGTTTCTGATAATGGTGTCTTTCCGCCGGTATTTCGACAGGGTGTTCAGGAGGTCCGGATCGGTGACTTCATACGTCTTCCCTGACCGAATGACAGCCAGGCCCTGTTCGAGATTTTTCACGGCGTCGAGGAGGAGGTCGATTATCTCCTGGCTGACATCGAGCTTTTTCTCGCGGATCTGGTCGAGGACGGATTCAACCTCGTGGACAAAGGCGCCCACGCTGTTGAAGCCGGTCATCATGAAGTTGCCCTTGATGGAGTGGAAATGGCGGAAGATGGTGTTGACCCGGGGAATGCTTTCCGGCTCTTTTTCCAGTTGGAAAATATCTTCGTTCAGTTCCGTCAGGATGTCGTGGATTTCAATAAAGAATTGCTCGGCCAATCCCTCGTCCATTTCCGGTGCCGGCGCCGCCTGCCTGGTGCTGGCCCCGTCGTCGCCGTCGTCGTCCTTTTTGGCCGCCGGGGCGTCGGCTTTCGGCTGCTGCGGCTGGACCAGGCGCGGGCCTTCCTCCGGCACCTGGAAATCCTCCATCGACAGGGTCGACGAGGTCGAGTAGGAGTCGGCGTCGAGGGCGGTGCCGCTGGCCATCGCCACCAGTTCGAACGGTTCGATGATCATGCCGAGCTGGCTGCCGCCGAGGATGGTCGTCCCTGAAATGCCGGTGGCGTTGAATCCTTCCGGAAGCGGAATAAGGACGAGCTTCTGCGGGCGGATAAACTCGGAGACCTTGCAGGCGATGCGGCCGTTTTTCGCTTCGATGATGATAATCGGCACCGAATCCGCTTCGGCGTCCTCCTCGAGGGGCATGCCGGTGAGGAGGTAAAGGAGGTCGTGAAGCGGGAGAATGGAATCGAGATACTTGATGTTCTCGGTCCGGCCCATCGTCGTGTTGATTTCATCCTTCCGGATGGACTGGGTGGCGACGACGTTCCCGACCGGCACGGCGAAGTAGCCGTAATCGGCCCGGATGATGACCGCGTCCGTGATGTTGACGGCGGACAGTTGCGGAATCTTGTAGACGAATTCCGACCCCTGCCCCGGGTGCTTTCGATGACGATTTCGCCGCCCATCGATTCCACCGTCGACTTGACGACGTCCATGCCGACGCCGCGGCCGGAAATTTCCGTCGCTTCCCGGGCGGTTGAGAAACCGGGGTTCATAATCATCGCGCGGCACTCTTCCGGCGACAGGTTCTGGCCGGGCGAGGCGTAGCCTTTTTCAATGGCGATTTGCCGGATAAGGTCGATGTCGAGGCCCTTTCCGTCGTCCCGGACCGAGACGAAGGTGAAGCCTTCCTTCTTGTAGGCGGAGAGGGTGAGGTTGCCGGTCGGGTTTTTCCCGGCGTGCTGGCGCTCGAGGGGATCTTCAAGGCCGTGATCGATGGCGTTCCGGATCTGGTGGGCGAGCGGTTCGTAGAGCCGTTCCGCCACCGTTTTGTCGACCAGGGTGTCTTCGCCGACGATCTCGAAATTGACCTGGCGGCCGCGTTTCTTCGCAATATCCCGAACGAGGCGGCGGAAGCGGAGGAACGTTTCCTTGATCGGCACCATGCGGATATCCATGACCAGATGGTGCAGGTCGCCGGATATGCGGTTCGTCGACATGGCGGCCAGCTTGACCATGTCCATCGTCTCCTTGTCCACCTCGTTTTCGGCGTTGTTGAGGTGGCGCTGGAGGATGGAGATGTTCGAGGCGGCGATAATTATTTCACCGGTCAAACCGAGCAGGGTGTCGAGGTGGGAAATCTTGACCGGCATGCGGTCGATTTCCGATCCCTTGCCCGCGTCCTGCGGTTTCGCGTCTGCTTGTGCGGTATTACCAGTCATGGTCAAATATCCTTGCAAGAACGGTTTTGACCATCTCGGCCGAGGGCGGCTTGATAATGTAATCGTCCGCTCCAAGGTGGAGGGCGCGGAAAATGTACTTGGCGTCGTCGTGGGTGGAGATGATGACGACCGGGAGGCGGCGGTATTCCGGCGTATTCCGGAGCGCCTCGGTAAGCTCGAACCCGTCCATCTCCGGCATCACGAGGTCGGAGATGACCATGTCGAACTTCTCTTTCTTGAGGACGGCCTGGGCCTCGAGGCCGTTCTCGGCCTCCTCCGCCTTCATGCCGAGGCCGACGATGATGTCCTTGATGGCGCGGCGCACCGCCGGGTAGTCGTCGACAATGAGAATGGACTTGCCCTTCCAGGGGGCATTTTCACTCGCGGACATCGGGTTCCTTTCCCCAGTGTATCCACACGGTGTATTACAGTAGGACGGTGAGACTTGGATTTTGGTTCATTCATTTACATCGGGTATGGTGCACCATTATATACAGTGACCACGGCTTGTCCACTGAACTTTTTCTACACGCTGTGATTTATGATGTATTTAGAGGCAATGGGACAACCGGTCACATGGCCGTCCCGTACCCCCGGAATCCGGATTTCAGCGTACTTTTCCGGCCCGGAGCGCCCGACCGGCCGGTCGCTTGGTACTGTTGATTATACCTTACCGGTCGAAACCGGGAAAAAACACGCCGGACCATTGAGGAATCTTCAGTAAAAAAACGCCTTACCGCACCAGCGTCTGTAATTTCCCGAGCGCCGTCCGGTAGTCCGTCGTCCCTTCCGGTTCGCGGGTGAGGAACTCCTCGAAATAGCGCCGCGCTTCGGCGCTGTGGCGGTTCAGGAGGCTTTGCGCCTCCACCGTCGGCGTGA
The DNA here is from genome assembly GCA_021201355.1 of Planctomycetaceae bacterium. Lineage (GTDB taxonomy): Bacteria > Planctomycetota > SZUA-567 > SZUA-567 > SZUA-567 > JAJBSZ01. The sequence goes on from JAJQFC010000273.1 coordinate 10,283, forward strand.
TGCGGTTTTCCCGATTGTAGTAAGACGCCAGCGCTTCGTGGAAGGTGGCGAGGTTGAAAACGATTGCCGTGTATTCCGCGCCCGGTTGCTGACCGAGTTGTTCCGCTTCCTGGAGAGCGATGGCCCGCGCTTCCAGAAGGGCGGCCTCGGCGGCGTCGAATTCCTTCAGACTTATCCGGACCAGCCCCAGGGTGTTCCAGGCCGCGACAAAACGGGCATCGAGGACGATGGCCTGTTCCAGATCGCGGGCGGCCTGGGCGAACAGTCCTTCGGCCCGGTTCACCACGGCCCAGATATAATAGAGCTGCTTGTTTTCCGGATCGGCGGTAAGGCCGTCGTCCAGGAGGCGGCGGAGCTCGTTCATGGCCGCCGGCGGATACTGGGGCGTTTCACTGAAAAAATCGCTCTGCGGCGGCAGTTCCCGCTGAATCCGTTCCCACATGGCGTTCGCCAGGTACTGGATGGCCTCGGCCTTCTGGCTGTTAAAGCGGTACTCCTTGGTCAGGTACGACGTCTCGCGCCTGGCCTGGGCATCGGCCCGGGTGGCAATGTCGATGACGGGATTGGCGAGGGAGCGGAGCGATTCGAAATCCCGCACCGGATCGAACTCCGGGTCTTCGATGCGGGCTTTCGCCAGGGCGAGGAGCCGGTCCAGCGGGCCGAGCACGTCGTCGTATTTGGGCGGACGGTTTTGTCCGGGCACCCGGGTGGCGATGGCGGCCAGGCCGTCGTTGGCCTGACGGATCAGCACGGCCGGATCGTCCTCGGGCGTTGGCCGAAGCGGTCCGAGACCGAAACTTCGGAGAACGGCCACCACCACCAGCCCGGCGATAACAGTGAAAACAAGGGCGACAAGGAATTTGGAGAAGCGGAAGGTCGGTACTCGCAGCATGCGATCACCCTTCAACCAGAGCATGTATGGTGATTATTTCCCTCCTCGTCCATTGTGGCAATGGCGGACCGAATGGCAAGGGTGTTGTCGGACCTGGCGCCGGGAGATGGCAAAACAGGCGCCGAGGCCGGCGCCTGTTCGGTATGCTATAAGACGTGTCCCGGCCCGAACCGAATCCCGGTTTCACCAGGACCGCGACGCCGTTGTCGGACTCGGCACCCAGCCCTTTAGAGGCTGCATCGCCTCCTGGCGGTCATTCCACTCCCGGGCGGTGGACGGCCGGGTATGGCTGGCCGACTGGACGGTCGGCCGGGCCGTGGTTTGGGAGGCGGTTTCTTGGAGCGGCTGGAACCGGGGCGATGGCCTCGACGTCACCGATGGCAACGGCTGCAGCGGCTGATTCGCTTCCGCCGACCGGAACGACTGCCCCGGCGGCACCGACGACTGAAGCGACGGAATCGGCTGGAGCGGCTGCACCGCCCGGGCCGCGCTCACGGCCGGAATGGCCGGGACCGGCTGTACCGGCTGAAGTGCCGGGACGGCGGCGGGAGAATTCACCTGCCCGGTCGCCGACCAGTTCGTGGCGACGCGGCTGTAGCGGACCGGCTCCAATTCCGGAATGGGAACGGGATAACAGACCTCGGCGCCCTGCGGCGTCGGGTAGCAGACCGGCGTCGTCGGTTCCGGATTGACAAACCCGCCCGGATACGCGACCGGTTTCGCCGCCGGCCGAGGCGTCGCGGCCGGCGCCATCGCCATCGGTTCCAGGGCCGCCCTGGCCCAGGCCAGGTCCGGCGTCTGGTGCGCCGGCGCCACATAGGCCGGTTCGGCCATGGCGTACACCGCCGGCTGGTACACCGGGGACGGCGCGGCCGGGGAATAGACCGGTTCGAGGTAGTACGGTTGCGAATGGAAGGTGTTGCTGTCCGCCGTCGGCGTCGGCAGGGTATAGACCGGCGACATGAGCGGAACCGGCTCGGGGAGCGGTTCGTTCACGTAGGCGTATTCGTACCGCGGCGCCGGCGGAACATACGGCGCCGGCGACGGCGAGGCGGACGGCGAGTAGTATTCGATAGGCGCCGGGGCGGGCACGGCCTGGCCGCTGTAGGCAATGGCCTGGTTGGTGCGGAGACGCTGGAGCGTCGCCGCCGGCGACCGGCGCGGCCGGTTGTTCCGACGGGCGGAAGCGGAGAGAACTTCGGCGGGACGGACCGGCCTGTCTTCACCGGTGCGCCGCGCCGAAGTGCCCTGCGCTTTACGGGTATTCGACGCCAAACGATTGTCTCGATTCCGGTTGCACCCCGATATCGATACTCCCGCGGCCACTATGGCGGCCAGCATGGCGAGTACCACATACCTGTTCATGTAAACACCTCTCTCCCCCGGTTTATCTCCTGATACCCCCGTGTCCCCGTACATATGCCTGATACCACCGTGCGTGCCGACCGCGTACCCCGACGGCCCGGCCCGCCACACCCCTGTCCGGCCGGCCCGTTTCCCGGAATCCGTCATCCCCGACGAATGTTTCGCAACCGACCGGCTTCGCCAAAGACAATACCCCCACCACCGGTGACTATGGCTCGTCCGCACACACCGTCAATAAAGCCGATATGGTCATACCGCAAAATTCGTTGTTAGTATCAACGCCAATTGTAAGGCGACCGGGAGATCAACGCAAGCACAAATTCACTTTGCCCAGTAAAATTCCACTTCAATCGTGCCAAAGGGTCATTTTCGTAACCTGTTGTGCCACATGCCAGTGGCCATCCGATAAAAGTTAGGCGGATTTCACTTGGCAGTTTTCTTCGAATAAATGCAATTTACCGCCGTTACGAACCGGCAGTTTTCGAATGCCAAAACCGGGTAATTGTCGGATCTCCCAAGAAGTGGGATAGACCGTCAGGAGGCAGGCGAAACGGCGGGTATCCCTACCGGTCCGAAAACACCATATGACGGTGACCTTCGCCGCGCGCCGCCAGGTGGTCTTTCCAAATGCCGAGGTAGTTGGCGCCCGTGTGATCGGCCGGGTCGAGCCCGAGATCGGCGAGGACGGCCCGGATGGCGTCGGCGTCGCCTTCGACCTCGACAAAGTCACCGATTTCCGGACATTCGTCCAGGAGGACGTGGCACCCGCGCCAGTGAAAGGTGGTGCGGTATTTTTCATATATCCACCTGACCTCGTAGCCGAGGGCGGCGAATTGCGTGAGGAGCCGATCGGTCGAATCGACCGTGACCTCGACCTCCTCCCGGCGCTTGAACGCGCCATCCGCCGCCGGCGTCTTCACCGTCAGGACGCCGCCGTCCCCGCCGGTGTTCCTGACCCGGAGGAGTTTGCCGGCCCGGTAGAGCGGGTCGTCCGGCCGGTCGAGAACCCAGTTCCGTTCGCGGACGCGGCCGTGGTCGACCGCCCCGAGTTCGGCCAGCCTGGCCCGAACCGAGGACAGGTTGTCGACCCTGATTTTTGCTTCCACTTCCAACGCCATGGTATCCTCCCGAAGAAAACGCCTCCCCCAACCCATTAACCGGATTCCGTCCGCGTTTTCAAGGCAGTACCGGGGGAACGGCCGCCCGGTCAATTCCCTTTACCCGGCCATACCGTTCGGGTAGGATTGACGCGGGGGAATCGCAGCATTACCACGCACACCGGGGAACCGCGCTCATGCTTGACGAACCGCTTGTCTCCACCACCAGGCTCCGGACCCTCCGTTCCGCCCTCGGCTCCGGGGATCGGCCGCTCCTTGTTTCCATCCACGACTACCCCGACCCCGACGCCATCGCCGCCGCCCTCGCCATGCAGACCCTGGCGCGGTCCTGGGGCATCAATTCCGTCATCGCCCACGGCGGCGTCCTCGGCCGGGAAGAAAATACCGAAATGGTCCGCCTCCTGAAAATCGACCTGAAAACCTTCAGTTGCGTCGACAACCTGGCGGACTTCCGCGGCGCCGTCCTCCTGGACACCCAGCCGCTGGCGAAAAACCAGAGCGTCCCGGCCGATATCCCCATCCTCGCCGTCATCGACCACCACAGCCTCGGGGACGACTCCGTCCGCACCGCCGCCCGCTCCACCACCCGCATCACCGGCGGCACGGCCAAACTGGTCTACACCGACATCCGCCTCTCCGTCGGCGCCAGTTCCACCCTGCTCCTCGGTTACCTCGAGGCGGCCGGCATCACCCCGGACGCCCGCCTCGCCACCGCCCTCTTCCTCGGCATCAAGACAGACACGGACGGCCTGCTCCGCTTCTCCGGCCCGGCCGACGTCCAGGCCTATGTCAAGCTCCTGCCGCTCGCGGACCTGTCCATGGCGGCGATGTCCATTCACCCGCCGCTTGAACGGTCGTTCTACCGCTTCCTCAATGTCGCCGTCCAGAAGGCGGTCATCTACGGAAACACCATTCTCTCGAACTGCGGCGAAATCACCTCCCCGGACCTCCTCTCCACCGCCTCCGACGCCCTCATCCCATTGAAAGGAATGGGCTACGCCCTCGCCGTCGGCTTTATCGGGAACCGGGCCTACCTGTCCCTCCGGGCCAAGGCGCCGCACGCCGACGCCACCCGCATCCTCATGCATATTGTCGAACCGGAAGGGAAAGGCGGCGGCCACAACCTCTCGGCCGGCGGTTTCCTCGAGTTCGCCACCACTCCGGAAGAATGCATCGAAACCATCCGGAAGCGCCTCCTCGAGGCCACCCTGGACATCGGCTCGTCCGGGGAGTACCTTATCGAAACGCCGTGATCCGACAGGAAAAACCGCCGCAGTTCGTTCCAGGCGAGGCGGCGCCCGCCTTGCCGGTTGACAGACGGAGCGTTACCGCCGAAACTTGACAGTACATGGAATATGCTTTCCACATTGCGGTGCGCCAGCCTCGCCGCCCGGCCCGGGCGGCGTCGTGCGTTTACGTGAAGACCCGAACCGGGAACCGCATTCGGGCGGCAGCCATGCCGCCGGACCCGGCGGATGTTTGAACCGCCCGCATTTCCGGCGAACGCGTTCCGAAAGGATGTCATGGAAGACCTGCTCCGCGATCTCACTCCGGCCCAGACCGAAGCCGTCACCCACATGAACGGCCCGATGCTTGTCGTCGCCGGCGCCGGCTCCGGGAAGACCCGCGTCGTCACTCGCCGCATCGCCCACCTCATCGCCCGGGGCGTGCCGAACTGGCGCATCCTCGCCCTCACCTTCACGAACAAGGCGGCGAAGGAAATGCGGGAACGGGTCGAACTCCTCGTCGGCGACGCCCCGGCCTGGATGGGAACGTTCCACTCCGTCTGCGCCCGCATTCTCCGGCAGGAGATGCCCCGGCTCACGAACGGCCGGGACGGCCGCTTCACCATCATGGACCAGGGGGATCAGGAGGCGATTGTCAAACAGGCGATGAAACGCCTCGACATCGACGACAAGGCGAACCGCCCCTCCGCCATCCTTGCCGCCATCAGCCGGAACAAGTCGGACAATATCCCGCCGGACGAGGTCGACACGATCACGCCCCGGGACCGCGTCGTCCAGGAGGTCTACGCCGCCTACGAGGAAACGCTCCGGAACAACAACGCCGTCGACTTCGACGACCTCCTCCTCTACGCCGCCCGGCTGTTCCAGACCGATCAGGACGCCCTCCGGAAATACCAGGCCCGTTTCCCCTACATCCTCGTCGACGAATACCAGGACACGAACCGGGCCCAGTACCTCCTCCTCCGCGCCCTGGCCGGAACAGCCGCGAACATCCACGCGACAGGCGACCCCGACCAGTCCATCTACTCCTGGCGCGGCGCCGACTACCGGAACATCATGGATTTCCAGCGGGACTTCCCCGGCGCCAGGGTCGTCCGCCTCGAGGAAAACTACCGGTCGTCCCACTACATCCTCGGCGCCGCCAACGGCCTTATCCGCCACAACACCCACCGCATCGACAAGGATCTCTTCACCTCCCGCCAGGGCGGCGAACCGGTGGCGGTGGTCCGCACCCAGTCGGACCGGATGGAGGCGCAGTTCATTGTCGACCGCATGCGGGAACTCCGGGACGCCGGGCAAAAACTCGGCGAAATGGCCGTGTTCTACCGGACGAACGCCCAGTCCAGGTCCCTCGAGGAAGCCCTCCTCGGCGCCAGCCTGCCGTACCAGCTGGTCGGCGGCATCCGTTTTTACGAACGCCGGGAAATCAAGGACGCCATCGCCCACCTGAAAATCCGCGTCAATCCGCGCGATCTCGCCAGCCTCCGCCGCGTCCTCGGGAGCCGCCCGGGGAT
>JAJQFC010000357.1 GCA_021201355.1 Planctomycetaceae bacterium
GGGCGTTGACCGCCTCCTTCTTCTCGCGCTCAAGCGTCTCGACCTCTTTTTCCTTGTCCTTGAGATCCGGCGGACGGGTCAGGGACGACAGACGCACCCGGGAACCGGCTTCGTCGATGACGTCGATGGCCTTGTCCGGGAGGAAGCGGCCGGAAATGTACCGTTCCGACAGCTTGACCGCCTCTTCGATAGCTTCGTCGGTGATGCGGACGCGGTGGTGCGCTTCGTAGCGGTCGCGGAGGCCCTTCAGGATGGCGATAGTCTCCGTGGCGCTCGGCGGATTGACGATAATCGACTGGAACCGCCGTTCGAGAGCGGTGTCTTTTTCGACATACTTCCGGTATTCGTCCAGGGTCGTGGCGCCGACGCACTGGACCTCGCCCCGGGCCAGGGCCGGCTTCAGGACGTTCGAGGCGTCGAGGGAGCCTTCGGCGCCGCCGGCGCCGACGAGGGTGTGGAGTTCGTCAATAAAGAGGATGACGTTCTTGGCGCGACGGACCTCGTTCATGACCGCCTTGATGCGTTCCTCGAACTGGCCGCGGTATTTCGTTCCGGCGACCATCATGGCGAGGTCGAGGACGACAATGCGCTTGCCGAGAAGCAGTTCCGGGACGTTCCCGTTGACGATGTCCTGCGCGAGTCCTTCGACGATGGCGGTCTTGCCGACGCCGGCTTCGCCGAGGAGGACCGGGTTGTTCTTGGTCCGCCGGGACAGGATCTGGAGAACGCGCTGGATTTCCTTCGACCGGCCGATGACCGGATCGAGGCTGCCTTCGCGTGCCAGTGGCGTCAGTTCGCGGCCGATCGAAGCCAGGGCCGGGGAGTCGTGCTCGGCCGGTTGGGCCGGGGCTTCGCCCTGGTGGTGGCTGCCGGGCTGGGCGTCCTGGTTGACGTCGGCGCCGAGGAGTTCCATGAGTTCGGCCCGGACGTCTTCCAGCTTGACGCCGAGGTTCAGGAGAACCTGGGCGGCCATGCCGTCGTGTTCGCGGAGGATGCCGAGGAGGAGGTGCTCGGTGCCGATATAGTTATGTTCAAGGTTCCGTGCCTCTTCCATGGCGAGTTCGAGAACCTTTTTCGCCTTGGGGGTGAAGGGGAGGCTCGAGGAGGCGGAGATGGTTTCGCCCGGGGACGAAACGTATTTCTCGACCTCGAGGCGGATCTTCTCCATGTCGACGCCAAGGTTTTCCAAGACGTTGGCGGCGACGCCGGACCCTTCCTTCACCAGACCAAGGAGGATGTGTTCGGTGCCAATGAATTCGTGCCCCAATCGTTCCGCCTCCTGGCGGGCGAGATTGATTACCTTGCGGGCGCGATCGGTGAATTTCTCCAGCATCGTGTCTGGCTCCTGTAAGTGTTACGCGGGTAAATGGCACTGGGGCCACATTTCACATTATGTAATATGGAATACTTTACTTATTATCCATAGACGCTTCCCATCCCTCGCCATCCGGGAAGAACGTCGTCATATCACGAGTTCAATCATATGCATTTCACGTTACGATCTCAACTCCCGCGTAAAGGTCGCCTTTAAATGTGCCTAAGAAACCGGCCCGGGTAACGCGCGAGGGCGCACCCGGACCGGCTGGCAAGTCGTTGATACCAAGGTTTCAAAACTTCGAATTACATTGGTAAACTATCATGTTTGGATGGTCTTCGTTGTTAATCCCGTACCGGCGTCAGCCGGACGCTGCCGGTGCGGCGGACCGCCCGGTCGAGGCATTCCTCGAGGATGGTGACGCCTTTTTCCAGATCCTCTTTCGAGATGTTCAGGGCCGGGAGCATCCGGAGGACTGTCCCGTGGGTGCAGTTGATGAGGAGGCCGTGGTTCCGGCAGTCGGCGACGAGGTCGGCGCCGGGGAACTCGAGTACGATGCCGATCATGAATCCGGCCCGCCGTACCGCCTTTACACCCATGACCGGCTTGACGATGGCGCCGAGGCGTTCGTCCAGCCACGGGCCGAGGGTATTGACGTTGTCCATGACCTTTTCCTCCTCCATCGCCTTCCAGCCGGCGATGCCGGCGGCGCAACCGATGGAGTGGCCGCCGAACGTCGAGGCGTGGGTGCCCGGCTTGAGGGCGGCCGCCACCTCGGGCTTTGCCAGCATGGCCGCCATCGGCATGCCGCCGGCGATGGCTTTCGCCGTCGTAATAATGTCCGGCTGGACGCCGTAGTACTGGTAGCCGAACCATTTTCCGAGGCGGCAGGGGGCGGTCTGGACTTCGTCGAAGATGAGGAGGAGGTTCTTTTCGTCCGCCAGCTTCCGGAGGCCCTGGAGAAATTCCGGGGTGGCCGGGATGACGCCGGACTCGCCTTGGACCGGCTCGAGCATAATGGCGCAGGTGTCCTGGTCGATATTTTCCGCCACCGACGCCAGATCGTTCATCCGGGCGTAGGAGAAGCCGGGGACAATGGGGCTGAACCCGGCCTGGTATTCCGGCTGGCCGGTCGCGGATATGGCGCCGAAGGTGCGGCCGTGGAACGACTCCATCATCGTCACGATTTTGTACCGTGGTTGCCGGGCGAGACGGGCCAGCTTGATGGCGGCTTCGTTCGCTTCGGCGCCGGAGTTACAGAAATAGACTTTCCGGTTGTCGGCGTGGGTCGAAATGATTTCGGCGAAGGCGCCCTGTTCTTCGTTGTAGAAGTTGTTCGCGACGTGAATGAGTTTTTTCGACTGTTTGCAAATCGCCTCCGCCACCTTCGGGTGGCAGTGGCCGAGGCCGGCGACGCCCCAGCCCGGAAACAGGTCGAGGTATTCGCGGCCTTCCGTATCCCACAGGCGCGATCCTTCGCCTCGGACAAAGCACACCGGGGTGCGGTTGTAATTGGCGATGACGTGTTCCGAGAACTGGTCCTGGATGTCCGAGATTTTCATGGCGTGCCTTTCACTGGCTAATCGGGAGGGGAATCGCTCCCGGGTGTTCGTTTGCTCCTGCTGGCGATAGTGTATCGGTCCGGTTGGTGTACGGAACGTTTACGAATCGCTCGGGACCGGGTCTCTCTTTTCAAGGACGATTTCCGTGCCGACGCCCTTCTTCGTGAAGATTTCCAAAAGGAGCGCGTGGGGCTGGCTGCCGGCGACGATGTGCGCCTTCTTGACGCCGCCCTCGAGGGCGAAGAGGCAGGCCTCGACCTTCGGGATCATGCCGCCCTGGATAATGCCGTCTTCTATGAGCTGGTCGACTTCGTGGCGGTCGAGGTGGGAAAAGATACTCGACGGGTCGTCCTTGTCCCGGTAGATGCCGGAGATGTCCGAGATGAAGACGAGTTTGTCTGCATGGAGATCGCGGGCGATCAACGAGGCGGCGGTGTCGCCGTTTACATTATATAAGTACCCGGACTCCCGGCCGCAGCCGCAGGCGACGGGGGCGACGAGGGGGATGCGTTCCTTGCCGTCCGGCCAGTAGAAGCCTTCAAAGGCGCGGTGCACCGGCGTCGCGTCGATGGCGACGGGTTCGCCGACAAAGCCGAGATCGGCGCCGGGGTGGGCCGGGAGGGATTTTTTCACCGCCCGGAGGAACTGGTGATCGCGGCCGTTCAGGAGGAAGCCGTCGCCGCCGCTCTCCTGGAGAAGGCCGAGGAGGTCGTTCCCGACTTCGTCGGCGAGGACGCGGGCGACAATCTGCATGGTCCCGGCGTCGGTGACGCGTTGTCCATGGATGAACCGGGCCGACACGCCCGTTTCCTTCATCGCCTTGGAAATTTTCTTGCCGCCGCCGTAAACCACCACCGGCCGCATGCCGACCGCGAGCATGATCTGGCAGTCGATGAAAATGTGCTTGAGGATTTCCGGATCGTCCTGGGCCGAACCGCCGAGCTTGATGACGATAAACCGGTTCTTGAAATCCCGGATATACGGCAGGGCTTCCGTGAGCACCTGCGCTTTTCTGACCGCGTCTTCCATCGACCACTCCCCTGTTATGGCGGTGCCGGATGGCGCCGGTTTCCCGGGCGCCGTGGCGGCGTTGACCAAAAAGAAGTCCCCGGGTAACGGGGACGGTTTTCGACGTTATTCTTTATTTGCGGTTGTGTCAAGGGCGAGAGATTATAGTATAGTGAAGCTTTCATGAAAGCGGTTTCCACACGACAAAACCACGCCCGTCTTTACGGTGCGGAGAAGGCGGTCATATTTTCGCCAGCCACCGTTTCGGAACACGCCCGGACGCGTCGGCAGGCTTACAAGGAAGGGAGACTCCCAATGTACGTCATCGGCATTAACGGCAGCCCGAGGAAGGGCGGCAACACCCAGATGCTCCTGAACACCGTCCTCGAAACGCTCAAAGGGAAGGGCTGGGAGACGGAATTCTACCAGCTCGGCGGACAGAACATCCGGGGCTGCCAGGCCTGTTCCGGCTGCTTTAAACTGCGCGACAATACCTGCGCCATGAAAGACGACTGCTTCCACGAAGTGTATGAGAAGATTCTCAAGGCCGACGCCGTCGTCATCGGCACGCCGACCTATTACTCCGGCGTCTCCTCGGAAGTAAAGGCCCTGACCGACCGCACCGGCTACGTCGCCCTGGCGAACAACCGCGCCCTCAAGGGGAAAATCGGCGCCGCCGTCGTCGCCGTCCGCCGGGGCGGGGCAATCCACGCCTACGACACCATCAACCACATGTACCTCATGTCCCAGATGGTGGTGCCGGGGTCGGTGTACTGGAATATCGGCTTCGGCCTCCGCCGGGAGGACGTCAAGAACGACGGGGAAGGCCTCGCCAATATGGTCAACCTCGGGGACACCATCGACCTTGTCGGCCGGGCCTTGAAACCGGTTCGCGACCAGTGGCCGGAAGCGCCGGGATACTAATCGGGATGACCAGTACACCGAAAGGATTCCGCCTCCATATCGGCGTGTTCGGCCGCCGGAACGCCGGGAAGTCGACCCTCGTCAACCGGGCTACGGGGCAGGCTGTCAGCATCGTCTCGGACACGCCCGGCACCACCACCGATCCGGTGGAGAAGGCGATGGAATTCCCGCCGCTCGGACCGGTCGTGTGGATTGACACGGCCGGCCTCGACGACGAGGGAACCCTCGGGCAACAACGGGCCGGACGGGCGCGGGATATCGCCCTCCGGGTCGATGTCGCCGTCGTCGTCTTTGTGGACGATTGGGGCGAGGACGAGGCGCGGCTTGTTGACGATTTCCTCGGACGGGGCGTTCCCGTCATCGCGGTCCGGAATAAGATGGACGCGTCGCCCTCGGGTCCGGGAACGTGTCCGTGGCCGGAGGTGCCGGAGTCGGTGGTCCGCGTCGACATGTCGGCGGCGACGGGGCAGGGGTTTAACGAATTCCGCCAGGCCGTGATCCGGGCGGCGCCGGCGGATTTTGTCGAATCGCCGGTCATTGTCCGCGACCTCGTGCCGGAGGGCGGGACCGTCGTCCTCGTCGTGCCAATCGACAAAGAAGCGCCGCGCGGCCGGTTAATCCTCCCGCAGGTGCAGACGATTCGCGATTTTCTGGACGGGTTTTGCCGGGCGCTTGTCTGCCGCGAGACCGACGTCGGAGCGGCGCTGGACAGTTTGAAATCGGCTCCGGCGCTGGTCGTCACCGACTCGCAGGCGTTTCACGAAGTGGCGCGTGCTGTTCCGGAATCGATCCCGCTGACCGGGTTTTCCATTCTTTTCGCCCGGACGAAAGGCGACCTCGCCACGTTTGCCCGTGGCGCCGCCGCCATCGATCGGCTCTGGGACCGGGACCGCGTCCTCGTCGCCGAATCGTGCACGCACCACCGGGAAGACGACGATATCGGCCGGGTCAAGCTTCCGGCCCTGCTTCGCAAGAAAACCGGGCGGCGGCTTGAATTCGACTTTGTGTCCGGGCATGATTTTCCGGAGAATCTTCGGGACTACGCCCTTGTCCTTCATTGCGGCGCCTGCATGACGAGCCGCCGCGCCGTCTTGTCACGCCTTGCCGCCTGCGGCGCGGCCGGCGTGCCGGTGGTGAATTACGGCATGGCCATCGCCGCCTGCCTCGGCCTTCTCGACCGCGCCCTCGGGCCGTTTCCCGGGGCGGCGCGGGCCTATCATGAAACCAGTGGAACTTCGGAATGAGCTTTATTAAACCGCTTCAGATCAAATCGCTTGTCCTTGAAAACAACCTTGTCCAAGCTCCCCTCGCCGGCTATTCGTCCATGCCATTTCGGCTCCTGACGTGGCGCTTCGGGCGGCCGGGGCTGCTGGCGACGGAGATGATATCCGCCGGCGCTCTCGTCCAAGGATCGCCGAGTCAGGATCAATACCTCTATAAATCCCCGGCCGAAGGGCCGGTCCAGTATCAGATATGGGGCGCGAAACCGGACGCCGTCGGCTACGCCGCCGCCCGGGTGACGGAATGCGGCGCCGATGCCGTCGACCTTAATTGCGGCTGTCCGGTGCGTAAAGTGCGGGCGGCCGGGGCCGGGTCGAAATTGATGGAAGACCCGCTCCTCATCGGCCGTCTCGTCGCGGCCATGCGGAAAAACACCGACCTGCCGCTGTCCGTGAAGATCCGCGTCGGCACCGCGCCGGACAACTTCAACGCGGTCGAAGTGGCCCGAATCGCCGAGGCGGAGGGGGTCGACTGGATAATCGTCCACGGCCGCCATGCCAAGGAGTCGTACGGGACGCCGTGCCGGTACGGGGAAATCGCCCGCGTGGTTCAGGCCGTTTCGGTCCCGGTGGTCGGGAACGGCGATGTTCGGGACGGGGCGAGCGCCGATCGGATGTTCAAGGAGACGGGCGTTGTCGGCGCCATGGTCGGCCGGGGCTGCATGGGGGCGCCGTGGGTGTTTGACCGGATTAAGACGGAATGCGACGGCCTCGTTTACACGCCGCCGTCACGACGGGAGATTGGAGACATTCTTCTCCAGCACCACGACCTTCTCGTTGAACTCATCGGCGAGGACCGGGCCATCCGGCATTGCCGCAAACTCGGGTCGTTTTATTCAAAAGCGTTTGCCGGAGCGCGGGAGTTCCGGGGAGCGCTCAGTTTTGTGAACACCCGGGACGAACTCGAGGGGCTGCTGCGGAAGCATTTTATTTGAGGCGGCGACAGGGATCGGCTATTCGCGCTTCCTGGCATTTTGATTGACAAGCTAATTCCCATTATGACAATAGGTTGTAGTTGTTATTGAAAGAATTGGCCATGCGCCGCAACCGGCGCGGATTGGCCATCGCGACATCACGGAACAGCCAAACAAGAAGGAGAACCGCTCGTGGCCAAGGCCCCGCAACACGCCATCAGTCCCACCCGGGAAGAAGACTACGCCGAATGGTACCAACAAGTCGTCCGCGCCGCCGACATGGCCGAGACAAGCCCGGTCCGGGGCTGCATGGTCATCAAGCCCTGGGGCTATACCCTGTGGGAAAACATCCAGAAAAACATAGACCGGCTGTTCAAGGACACCGGCCATACGAACGCCTATTTTCCGCTGTTCATCCCGAAAAGTTTCATGGAAAAGGAAGCGGAACACGTCGAAGGGTTCGCCAAGGAGTGCGCCGTCGTCACCCATCACCGCCTCGAAGCCGGACCGGACGGCGGCCTCGTCCCGGCCGGTGAACTGGAGGAGCCGCTTATCGTCCGGCCGACATCGGAGACGATTATCGGCGCCATGTACGCGAAATGGGTGCAATCGTACCGCGACCTCCCGATCCTCATTAACCAATGGGCCAACGTCGTCCGCTGGGAACTCCGGACCCGGCTGTTCCTCAGGACCGCCGAGTTCCTCTGGCAGGAAGGCCACACCGCCCACGAAACAGCCGAGGAAGCATGGGTGGAAACGCGGAAGATGCTCGACGTCTACGCCGACTTCGCCGAGAACTACCTGGCGATGCCTGTCCTCAAGGGCCAGAAAACGCCGAACCAGCGCTTCCCCGGGGCGGTCGAGACCCTCTGCATTGAGGCGATGATGCAGGACCGGAAATCACTCCAGTCCGGGACGAGCCACTTCCTCGGGCAGAACTTCGCGAAGGCGTCCGGCATTATTTACCAGTCCCGCGAAGGCCGCGAGGAATACGCCTGGACGACGTCCTGGGGGACGTCGACCCGCCTCATCGGCGGCGCCATCATGACCCACGGCGACGACGACGGCATGGTCATGCCGCCCCGCCTGGCCCCGGCCCATGTGGTGATTCTGCCGATTTTCCGGAAGGAAACGGAACGGGACGCCTCCCTTGAATACGCGGAGGGCATCGCCCGCGATCTCCGGAAGCTGTCGACGCCGTGGGGCGGCCCGGTCGAAGTCATCGTCGACCGCCGCGACATGAACGCGGGGGAAAAGGGCTGGGAATGGGTGAAGAAAGGGGCGCCGGTCCGGGTCGAGGTCGGTCCCCGGGACATCGAAAAGAACGCCGTCTTCGTCGCCCGCCGCGATCTCGGGCCGAAGGAAAAGTACGGCCAGGGCCGGGACGACTTCATCGCCGCCCTTCCGGCTCTCCTCAAGGAAATGCAGGACAACCTGTTTAACCGCGCCCTCCGTTACCGCGAGGAAAACACCCGGGACATTGATACCCTCGAGGACTTCCGCGCCTTCTTCACGCCGAAGAACGCCGAACGGCCGGAGATCCACGGCGGCTACGCCATGAGCCACTGGTGCGGGGACGAAGCCTGCGAGGAGGCGATCACGAAAGAACTGTCCGTCACCATCCGCTGCATCCCGTTCGACCGGGAAAAATCGGGTCCGGGCAAGTGCTTTGTCTGCGGCAAGGACTCGCCCGGGCGGGTGCCGTTCGCCAAGGCGTACTAGGACGTACAACAGCCGGTCCGACCTCCCGATTGGGGATCGGACCGGTTTTCACACGAGGGTCGTATAGAAGAGGTTTTTTACCGCGGTTCCGGTTACTGGACCGCACCAGGAGAGCGCCATGCCCATCACCGTCCACGTCGACACCCACACCCATACAGTCCTGTCCGGCCACGCCTGGAGCACGCTCCGGGAAAACGCCGTCGGCGCCGCCAAACGCGGCCTGACCGGTTTGTGCCTGACGGAACACGGCCACGCCATGCCCGGGGCCGGCCCGTTCTTCCTGACGACCGCCCAGAAGATGCTGCCGCCGGAAGTGGCGGGGATACGGGTTTTTTACGGCGTCGAGGCGAACATCATCGATATGGCCGGGACCATCGACATCGAAGACCGGATGCTTTTCAACAGTGAATGGAACGTCGCCAGCATGCACGAAATCTGCTGCGCGGTCGGGAATGAAACACAGAACACGGAAGCCTACCTGAAGGTGCTGGACCACCCGGCCATCGACATGCTCGGCCACATCGACGACTGGAAGACGCCGAACGATTTCGAAACCGTCATCAAGGCCGCCCGCGACCGGGGCCGGCTGATTGAAATCAACAACAACTCCCTCCTTATCCGGAAAGGCAGTTACGAGCGCGTTTCCGACGTCATTCGCCTCTGCAACAAACTGGACGCCCGCGTGGCCATTTCGTCCGACGCCCACTTCGACGACATGGTCGGGTCGGTTCAGCCGGCCATCGACCTGATGGCGAAATTGGCGTTTCCGGAAGAACTGGTCGTCAACCGCTCCCTCCGCACCTTCGAAGCGTACTTGAAGGAACGGAACGCCCGCGTCAACGGCGCCAAGGACACCTTCCTCGGCAACCGCCGGTCGGAACGGCGTCTGGCGAAATTAAAGGAACGCGGGGAAATGCTGCCGCATTCGTTGCCCGACGAATAATGCCGGGAAGGCGGCGGGGGTGGTGCGGAGGACGGCCCGTCGTCGCCGATGATTTGAACATGGTACAAGCACCGGTAAAAAACGACGCGTCCCAGCCGGGCGCGTCGTCTTATCATGATCGTGATTTTCGGCTGCCGCGACCCTCACCGTCCCGAACCGGCCGGGGTTACCTCGGGTAGTCGTCCCGGCGGAACATTTCGACCATGGTGGCGGTGAGGCTGAACAATTCGTTTTCTTCCGGGAGATCGGCCCGCTTAATCCAGACCGCCTCCTGAAGCTCAGACTTGTCGACGGTGAGGTCGGCCGGGCCGTCCACGTCGCAATAGAAGCCGCAGAGGACCGATCCGGAAAAGGCCCACGGCTGGCTCTTGTAGTAGCGGATGTTTTTTACCCTGAGGCCGATTTCTTCCCGCATCTCCCGCCGCACCGTGTCCTCGAACGTTTCCCCGACCTCCATGAAACCGGCGATGAGCGCCGTCAGCTTTGAGTTCGGCCGGTTGGCATAGCGGGTCATGACAATGGCGTCGCCGTTCGTGACGCCGACGATGACCGCCGGTGAAATGCGCGGATAGACGACAACGCCGCAGTGGTCGCAGAGGACGGCGCGTTCGTCGTCCTTCGGGCGCGTCCGCTTGCCGCAATGGCCGCAGTAGCGGTTGCCGGCGTACCAGCCGCCGAGGTGCGCCGCCGTCACGGCGGCGAAGGCGAGCCAGGTCGGTTCGAACGACCGGAACGTCATGAGGTCGACGGAACGGAAGCCGGCCAATTCGGCCACGGGTTCGAGGGAGAGAAAGACGCCGGTGTCGTCGACCCGGAAGAGGTGGACGAGATCCTGCTCCAGGGTCGGGACGAGCGGCCGGACGTCCTGAACGGTCGGCAGTCGGCCGGCCGGGCAGTCGTCGACCAGGAGGATTTTCGTTCCCGAGAGGAGGAGGACGTAGTCGTCGGCGGCCGGTTCGCAGAGGGAGTAGGCCAGGTCGAGCCGGTGCGGCGCGATATCCTGAAGCATGGCGCGGTCCTTACATAAATTGAAACGGTTATCGATAAAAAAAGCCCGCCGAATCGCCCGGCGGGCCGATTACAGCGGACCGTAATCGCGTCGCCGAAAAAATCGCGGGGAAACCGCCAATTGTCCGGCGCTACCGTAATTTGTCAATTCCGTAGGGGCAAAAACTTCACGCGCTCCGGCGACGGCCGGTTTCGAAAAGGCTGTTCCGTCCCGCACCCGGGTGCCGGCCCGGGAACGGTCCGGATTGTCAGCCCCGGGTCAGGCGGAGGGAATTCAGGACGGCCAGGAGGGCGACGCCGACATCGGCGAAAACCGCCGCCCACAAACCGCTTATCCCCATGACGCCGAGGACCATGATTAGGGTCTTGATGCCGAGGGCGAGGACGATATTCTCAGACGCTATCCGGTGGGTGCGGCGGGCGACGCGGAACAGGGCCGGGAGCCGGGCCGGGGAGTCGTCGAGGATAACCGCGTCCGCCGCCTCCACCGCCGCCGCCGACCCGAGGGCGCCCATCGCCACGCCGACGCCGGAGCTGGCGAGGACCGGAGCGTCGTTGACGCCGTCGCCGACAAACACCGCCGTGCCGTCCGGCGACAGTTCCCGGAATGCCCTGACCTTGCCGTCCGGTAGAAGGCCGGCCCGGAAGCCGTCGAGGCCGAGTTCGTCCGCCACCCGGCGGGCCGTCTCCGGCCGGTCGCCGGTGAGCATGTAGAGGCGGGCGTTCTGCTCCTGTTTCAATTGGCGGATGGCGGCGACGGTATCCGCCTTTATCTGGTCGGAGAAGAGGAGACAGCCACGGTACCGTCCGTTCGGGGCGACGTAGGTGGCGACTTCGCTCCCGGCCGTTTCTTTGAATTCGACGTTGTGATCGCGAAGGAGGGCGGCATTGCCGACGAGGATTTCCCCGTCCGGCGCCTCGGCGACGATGCCTTTTCCCGGGACGTCCCGGAGGCGGACGTCGTCATGGACGGTGTCGTCCGCGCCGAATGCCGTCATGACCGCCCGCGCCACCGGGTGGTTCGACCGGGATTCCGCCAGGGCGGCGAGGCGGAGGACTTCGGCCGCCGTGGCGCCGTCGGCCGGTTCGCTGCGGACGAGGGACAGGCGGCCTTCCGTCAAGGTGCCGGTTTTGTCGAACACCACCGCCGTGGCCCGGGCGACGGCGTCAAAGACGTGACCGCCCTTGACGAGGACGCCCTGCCGCGAGGCCGATCCGATGCCGGCGAAAAAGGCCAGCGGCACCGAGAGGAGGAGGGCGCAGGGGCAGGAGACGACGAGGAGAACAAGGCCACGGTAGATCCACGTCTGCCAGTCGCCGCCCAGGAGCAGCGGCGGGATCAGGACGACGAGGGCCGCCGCCACCACCACAGCCGGCGTGTACCAGCGGGAAAAACGGGTGATGAAGCGTTCGGTTTTCGACTTCATGGCGACGGCGTTTTCGACCATGGCAAGGATTTTCCCGACCATTGACTCGGAAGCGACGGCCGTCGTCACGATTTCCAGATCGCCGTCGAGGGCGATGGCGCCGCTGTATACCGCGTCGCCGGTTCCGGCCGGGACCGGGAGCGATTCGCCGGTCAGGGACGACAGGTCGAGGCTGGAGCGGCCGGCAGCGATGGTGCCGTCCAGGGGGATCTTGTCGCCCGGTTTCACGAGGACGCGGCTGCCGACCGGTACCGATTCCGGCGGGACGTCCCGGACCTTGCCGTTTTCCATGAGGCGGGCGACCTGCGGTTTCGAGGCGAGGAGGGACTCTATGGACCGGCGCGACCGGCCGGCCGCCCGTTCCTGCACCGCTTCGCCGATGGAATAGAACAGCATGACGCCGACCGCCTCGGCCATCTCGCCGATGCCGATGGCGACGAGGGTGGCAAGGGACATGAGGGTGAATTCGTTAAAGAAATCCCGCTGGCGGATGGCTTCCCAGGCTTCCCTGAGAACAGGCAGGCCGCAGAGGGCGTAGGCGGCAATCATAACGGTGTAGAACGGGACGGGACCGAAGGCGTAGCCGAAAATAAAGCGGCCGAGCATGCCGACGGCAAACAGGGCGCCCGGCAAGGCGAGGCGGATCACCCAGGAAAATCCGCCGCCGCCATGGTCGTGACCATTACCATGACCGTGGGCGTCCGCTTCGCGAGTGGCGGACAAGGTGATGGGGGCCTGGCAGGAGCATTTGGGCGCTTCCTTGCCGGGAGCGGCGGCTGACGCCACAGTGTCGTCCGGGGAGCAGGCGCAGGACTCGGACCGGTCGACGTCCGCTTGGGCGGTGGCGGAATGCGCTACGTGACGGTTTTCGGCGTGACCATGGTGGCAAGGCTCGGCTTTTTCATGGCCGCCTGAACAACAGCACGGCTTTTCGCTGGCGATCGGGGCGTCTAGGACGGCGCTGTGACGGGATGACATGGCGTTTCTCCTAGTGTGATGGTGCGCGGGCTCCGGTATGTCGACGGACCATGAAATGCGTCCTGAACAATTTTGTATTTTTTATGAAGACACTTGACCCGCGCCGCCGCCGGCACAGACGTGACCGGGGGCGCTCCAGCGGGTTTTCGAGCCGGATGAATTTTCATTTCAGCGATTGGCGCGGCCAGGGCCGTGCACCGGCGATTCTTCCCGGTTTCAGGCGCCGCGAACCTGGCGCGGTGGTTTTCTCTTCGCCACGCCGTCGTCGCCGAAGTCGCCGATGGCGTGGATGCCGGGGACGTGCCGGTAGAGCTTGTGGCAGGCCGAGGCGTTGGCGTATTCGGGACGGGCCTCCTCGCTCTTTTCGATAATCTCGTTCAGCATGGCGGCGTCCGTCTGCACCTGCGGGCTGTTCGCCAGGGCGGTCTCGAGCCAGTCGAGGGCCGGGGCGACAAGCGGGTAGGACGGCGAATCCTTCTGGGTCAGGCGGTAATAGACGAACTTGCCGTCCTTGACGCTCTCGATGAGACGGGCCTGTTTCAGGATGGACAGGTGCTTGGACGTCGTCGAGGCGGCGAGGTCGAGGAGTTCCGTCAGGGTGCAGACGCAGAGCTCCTTGCCGCGAAGGGCCATGAGGAGGCGGAGGCGGTTTTCATCGGACAGGGCTTTTATGATGGTCAGGGTGTCGAACATGACTGCTCCTTCGGGCGGGCGGGCCCGGTTTTTCTCTTTGTTCACCGACGCCGCCGGTTTATTCTTGTACTACTGTGTCTGTCATATTTCATAACATCATTTTTGTCATTCATTCATTTCGTCATATATCGAAGTATACTATTGTCTGTCGGGTTTGTCAATTCGTTCTTTGACGAAATAACGATTTTTATTTCATTGGCGGTGGATCCGGCTTCGGAGTGAAGCGACGCCGGACCGGGCCGCCGGGCAGTGCCGAAGGTCGGGAGGAGAGCGATGCCGCAGCCGGTGGTCGGTGGTGTGGAACGACGGGCGCTTGTCGTTCTTTTAATCCTTCTTGTGCCGCTGATGCTTGTCGCGGCGGCGTGCCGGCATCTGGCGCCGGAATACCACCACATCCCGCTCCGCGCCGCCGCCGGCTGCCTCACCTGGCTGGTTTCGTTCGGGATGAGCCTGGCCGCCGCCACCGGCATCCATACCCGGGTCACCTGCTGCGTCGACCGGGCCGGTCCGGAGGCGGCCGGGCGCTGCCGGGCGGTGGCGGACTGGAGTTTCATACTGCTCGCCGTGTTATCGTTCGCCATCGGCGTCCTGGTGGTGGCGACGAACCTGTCGCGGCACGGGGCAAATTTCGGGGCGGTCGTCTACGCCGCCATTCCGGCCGGATCGCTCCTGACCATCCATCGCCTGGCCGAACGTCGCCGGGCCGAACGGGAACGGAGCGTAGCGCCATGACCATTGCGCCCGCCCTCGCCGCCGCGTTTTTTCTCGGGCTCGCCCTCCTGGCCGCCGTCGGCGTGCCGCTGGCGGCGGCGGTGTCGCTGGCCGGCGCCGCCCTTCTCGCGGTCTGTCCGGAACTGTTGGCCGAGGATTTCTTCCTCGACTACAGCCTGGCCATGCGGCTGAACTCGCCGGCGCTTATTTCCATCCCGCTCTTCGCGCTGGCGGGAGAACTGGCGGTGGCGGCCGGCATTACCCGTAAACTCCTCGACGTCACCGACGCCTTTTTCGGCCGGGGCTTTCACGCCGTCGGACCCCGGGCCATCGTCGGCTGCACCCTGTTCGCATCGGTATCCGGGGTCGGTCCGGCGGCGGTGAAGGCGGAAGGGCGGCGGCTCTACCCGGACCTTCTCGAGGCCGGATTCAGCCGGGAAATCGCCAGCGGCGCCATCGCCTGCGCGGCCGGACTGAGTATCATCATCCCGGCCAGCATTCCCCTGACCGTGTACGCCGCCGCCACCGGCACCCTGACGAACATCGTCTTCACCGCCTCCTTCGTGCCCGGCATCGTCATGGCCGGGGCGCTCCTCGCCGCCATGGCGGTGCATTCCCGCCTGCGCCTCCGCCACCGGCGGGACGGCGGCACCGGCGACCGGACCGTCGCCCGGGCGCTCTGGGAGGCGCGGTGGGCGGCGCTGCTTCCGATCCTTGTCCTTTCCTTCCTCTTGAGCGGGTTTCTTCAGGCGCCGGAGGCGGCGGCGTTCGCCAGCGCCTACGCCTTCGTCTACTGGTGGCGGAGCCGGCGGCGGCACCCGGCGGGGAAACTTCGGGAGGCGGTGGTCCGGGCCGGGCTTGTCGCCGGGACCGTCGTCCTCATGGCCGGGATAGGCGGGCTGTTTGTCCTCCTTCTCTCCACCATCGGTTTCACCGACGCGCTGACGGATTTCCTGTTCCGCCTCGGCGGCGGACCGTTCGGGGCCATTTTCCTCGTCAACGTCATCCTCCTGGCGGCCGGTTGCTTTTTCGACATGCCGGCCATCATCACCTTGATTGTGCCGGTATTCCTGCCGCTGGCGGAACGGTCCGGCCTGACGGTTCCGCATTTCGGGGCGATGGTGGTGGTGAACCTCGCCATCGGCCTTGTCACGCCGCCGCAGGCCTGGAACATCGCCGCCGTGTCCGAAGTGACCGGCGTCGACCGGGCGACGGCGGCGCGGGGGGTGGCCGGTTTTCTCCCGGTAATGTTGTTCGTCCTGGCGCTGGTGGCGTATGTGCCGGAACTGTCGTTGTGGCTGCCCCGGCTGCTCGGCTGGGACGTCGGGTAAGCGGCTTGTGGCCGTCCCGTGAGGTGATTTGCCCGCCGTGCCATTACCGTCGGACTGATCATATCCAATTTCACAATCTTTACGATAAAAATATTGCACCCGGTGGGGTCTCGCCATACAGTTTGACAATCCTCCCCCGGGCCGTCCCGGGGGAGACGTCGTATTATCCGCGCATAGTGTGGTATTACGGAGGGCGGGGCATCGGCGGAAATCGGTCACTCCAACGGAGCATCCACGGCCGGGCGCGACACAAACTACCGGGGGCGACGCCGTCCGGCCCGGCCGGAATGGCGTTTTGAAATGCGGGTGTTTCGGTCCGGCCTCTAAGGGCGGGGCCGGAACGGGCAGGATGGAGCATGAATGGCATTTCTCGAATTTGACGGCATTGTCCAGTCGTTTGGCTCGGTCAAGGCGGTCGACAATGTTTCACTTTCCGTAAAGCAGGGGGAGGTTTTTTCCCTTCTCGGGCCGTCCGGCTGCGGGAAAACCACCCTTCTCCGCATTTGCGCCGGTTTTCAGCGGCCGCAGGCGGGACGGGTCATCCTGAACGGCGAAGACATCACCGACCTGCCGCCGGATAAGCGGAAAGTAAACAC
>JAJQFC010000176.1 GCA_021201355.1 Planctomycetaceae bacterium
TTCGATTGCCCCCGGTTCACACGACGTCCTTATGTCGGCCGCTGACACGGCACGGTTCGACTCGGGCGGCATGGTCTACTCAAGCCTGAAGTTATATGTGCGTACGGGCGGCATCGCCACCAACGACGGCTTGACCGAAAGCACCCCATTCGGCACTGTTCAACAGGCAATTGACGCGATGCATAAACGCTACAGCGGAAGAATTATCCATGCATACATTGACGTCGGCCCCGGACGGTTTGCGTCGACTATCGTCGGCGGCAAATTCGGTTGGGGAACCAGTTTCTTTGTGCTTGAAATCGGCGGCGCCGGCGTGGACGCAACCATCCTGGAGGTTGGGTATGCTGTGAATCCTGGCGATGTCGTCGATGTCTTCTCGATTCACGACTGCACGGTGGAATATCTTCACAACGGACCCCAGGAGTATGGAGCACTTCAGTGGGGACCGCAAATTGGCGGCAAAACGCTTCGTACCGGAAATTTTCGTATCCGCATCCATCCGGACAGCCTTCTCCCGCATTTCTATTTGCATAATGGAAACGGGAGGATGACGTACTTTATGACCGACGCCATGTATTTTGAAGGCAACGTCCTTAACGACGCTATTTATATGACTAACGGAGGTTATTTAGAAAATTACCACCTTACTGCCATTACCTTCGCCAATGGGAAAACCAATTCGCTTTTCAATCTGGCAGCCGGTACGACTGGTGTGCTTTTGCGAGAGGTGAGTCCAACGTTTGTGAATTTCACCCATTCCAGAGTATTCAACCTTAAATGGGGAGCGACTCTAACCATTCTCGGAGCAGTAAAGGAGGCGTGGATGAACGGTAAGCAAAACCTCATTGACGCGTCCAGCACGTTTAAAGAGTTCTAGTTTGCGGCAGGATTTCTGTTGAAAAGTGCCTACCCGATACGGCGGTGGTTATGGTAGGTAATCACGAGGGAAGGTAGGCCTTGGTATGGCCTACCTTCCATATTAAGCCAAACTAGTGATGCCCTATTTTCACTAATTCCTAGCCGCCAGAGAACCACGGTTATCCATGTTCGTGATGTCAACGACTTCGCCATTGATGACCTTATGAGTGGCGTAGTACTGGTCCACCGGGTTGGTCAGGGGGATGCGGTTCGTTTCCATGAAACCGTTGCCGGTGGGAATCAGGTAGGTGATGCCGAGGTCCTGCTGCGAGGTAATGCTGTAGTCGTAGTCGTTACTGTACCAGCCGGGCAGGTTGGTGCGGGCAATGCCAATGTTGTTGCAGACCGGGCCGCAGGTGGTGGCGGGTTCGACGGTGGCGCAGGCGTCGACCGTGCAGGTCGGGACGCTGCAGACGACGCTGGTGCATTCACCAACCGGCATGGTGGCGCCGGTGTAGTAACCCATCGCTTTGGCCGGGCCGACAGCGGCGACGGTGACGAAAAGGGCGAGAAGAAGGGGACGCTTGACGCGAGAAATTACGGACATGATGGCTCTCCTTGGATGCGGTTGTGATAGTTCAAACGGTGGCATGGCCATCCGTTAACAAGTACTCTCATCCGTTACTGTCGTTAACGCACCAGGTCCTCGCCTTCTCCTGTCCGATTTTTCTCCCGTTTGCAGACTCTCTCTAAACATGAACATAGGTAATTCGGAAAAAATGGCCTATATATCGCCTATTTCGCCGCGGTTTCTTCCGGCGCAAACTCGCCGCCGAAGAACGAAACGAAGTGGCAACGCTGGCATTCGTACGGCACCATTCCATTTACCGGTTGTTGACGAATGAATTCGATATTACCGCAATTAACGCATTTAACCGGTTCTTTGTTGGTCTTATAGATGAATTCGGGCATGGGATTTTCCTTGCCAAAGTTCCCCCCAGTAATGATAACGTGTCAAAACCGGTCGGTCTTTATGACGACGACTTCTTCGACCGTTTTTTCTTTTTCATGGCTTGTTCTTTTTCCTCGGGCGTTTCTCCCCACTCGGAATAACAAATAGCCGCACGTTGTTCGACGCTCGGATATTTGTCCTTGTCCTTCCGGGTCACATCGGCGATACAGCGCGAGACAAATTCCTGTTTATCCTCATTCTTTTTCGGTTTCGGCATCGGCATGGCCGATCCTCCGTTCAGTGCCCACCCGGTTGTCTATGTCAATGTCGTGGTCGCGCTCTCTCAAACAATGAGGAACGTCCTGTCGGGACAAGGTCGTCAGTGCGTGTTACGATGAAGTGGATACGATATTTCGTGGAGTGGAATCTCTATCAGAAAGGCAAAAATCCCCGTCATCCGGGGAAATTTGGCGGAGAGGGAGGGATTCGAACCCTCGGTAGAGGTTACCCCCTACGTCGGCTTAGCAAGCCGGTGCATTCGACCACTCTGCCACCTCTCCGCGCGGTCGGTTTTGAACTAAAAAGTATAGCCGTTTTTACGGCGGTGTCAATCGCGCGTCCGGGAGAATTTTACCCGGGCGCGAACCGGCGTGACGTCCCGCCGGTGTCGCCGGGCGATTACCCGTCGGACACAGGAATGGCAGCCGCTTCCGGCGCTCCGGTCGGTTCCGGCCGGCCGCGCCAGGTCAGGTTCCACAAGCGGTCAAGTTCGTCCCGGATGCTGATGCCGTCAAGGGCCGCTTGAACGGAACGAACGCCGGTAACGGATCCGTCCGGGGCTTCCGTAAAGACCATGACGAATTGGGAACGGTCGGGACGCGTCATGGTGAAGAAGCGCCGATCCTCCAGATTCACCTGCCAGCCGTCGCCGGCGGGTTGCCGGTTGGCGATGAACATGTTCTGGCTGTACCACCGGAACATCCGGCCCTCCGGGCTGTCCAGAACCGTCCGCACCTCTTCGTGCGGAAGGGTCGGGTACTTCCGGAACCGGAGCGGCTGCGGCGAGTAACTCGAATGGACGGCGTTGTAGACGTTCCCGTCGGTGTCGCGGGCGACGATGTTCCAGGCTATGTACGTAAACATAATGGGAAGGGCCCGCACCTCGCTGACCGCAATCCCTTCGGCCTCGAGGGCGGCCCGGGCGACCTTGACGGTCTGCCAGTTCTGGTGCCAGCCGAGAAGGAGGTAGACGACGACCAAAACCGTCGCCACCGCCCCGACCCGGTCGCCGACCCGCTGCCGCCGGGGATGGCGGTGCACCACCGGGTAAGCCAAGGGATTGATGAATGTGTCGACCCGTTCCCAGCGGAGTATCCGGTTCAGGACGAACGACGCCGCCGTCACGGAGGTGACGAAGATGTCGAGAATCGGCGCGACATCCCACGATACCCTGGCGTTCGAAAACGGCAACAGCGGCATCGTGCCCCAACTGGTCACGAGGTCGATGATGGTGTGGGCGTACAGGCAAAGGAGCGCAAGAAGTGCCCAGCGCCACCATTCTCCGCGCCGCCGCGACAGGAAATACCCGCCGAGGCCGAGGACCGGCGCGGCCAGGATTATGATGAACAGGCTGTGGGTATAGCCCCGGTGATGCATCCAGGCCGATTCCGGGGAAATCAGGTAGGTGAAGATGTCCGCATCCGGCAGGGCCGACGCGACAAGGGCGAACGGCGTCGCCAGCGGGCCCAGGCGTTTTCTGAACCAGCCGTCCGAGATGGCGGCGCCGACAAGGGAGTGGGTAACTGTATCCATAGTAACTGTCTATCCATCGTCGCGGCCGGGACACCACCGCCGCGTTCGTTCAAACCCTCCGGCCCAAGAAAGACGGCAACGGCGCATCACGAAAAACCGCGTGAAAAGGCGCCTCACAAAGGCCAAAAAAATACCGTGTCTCGAACCGGTTCGCCAATCAAATGCATTCGCGGCTGCGGCGGCGACCGGCCGCGTTACTGCGTCCCCAAGCGCCGCTCCGACGTCACGCCGGAAAACGCTTCCCGAAACGACGCCATCGCCGCCTCGGACACCGTTACCTTGTGCCAGACCTTGATGCCGGATTCGCGGTAGATGGACTGCCAGTGATCGTCCCGGCGCCGGTCCGACGATTCGTAATCGTGTTCGAAATACACCTCCGCCACCCGGGCGGCGGCGAGAAGCTTGGTGCAAATATAGCACGGCGCCAACGTCGTGTACACGGCCGCGCCTTCAACGGCGATGCCGAGGCGTGCGGCCTGGGCGACGGCGTTGGCTTCGGCATGGCTTGAGCGGCAGTAATTGTACTTGTTGGCGTCGCCGGCGCCCATATGGCGGCTGTAGCAGAACGGCGTACCGTCCGGGTTAAAATTACCCCGGCAGTGCGGCGCGCCGGGGGGCGATCCGTTGTAGCCGGTGGCGAGGATGTGACGGTCTTTCACGAGGATGGCGCCGGTCGGACGCGAATTGCAGGTCGACCGAGTGCTAATCAATTTCGCCACCGCCATGAAATATTCGTGCCAGTCCGGGCGATCGTCCGGCATCGGCCGGGGCGCATGGGGATCCGTCATCGCGCCCTTCCCGTTCCGCTGCTGCCGAAACCGCCGAGGCCGCGATCGGTGTCGGTGCGGAACTCGTCCATGCTTATCTGCGTGACCGAATGTTCCGGAATCGGCCGGAAGGCGATCTGAGCGATTTTCTGGCCGCGAACAAGCGCCAGCGGTTCCTGCCCGGCGTTATGGAGAATGACGCCGATTTCGTTTCGGTAGCCGGCGTCGATGGTGCCGGGGGTGTTCAGGATGGTCATGCCCATTTTGAGAGCGTTCCCGGAGCGCGGACGGACAAGCGCCTCCCAGCCAAGGGGCAGCTCGACAAACACGCCGGTCCGGGCCAGGACGCGGCGGCCGGGCTGGAGGGTGTAGTCGTCCGTTTCCGTGGACAGCGCCTCCGGCGCGGCGTAGGTCCGGGCGAACAGGTCGTAGCAGGCGTCGGAGTCATGGGCCTTAGCCGGGGCGAAGGCGGGGTCGTTGTCGTAGAGGGCGAAGCGGATGTTCATAGGTCGGCGAATTCCTTTTCCAAATCGGCGAAGTAAACCGGGCACTGCGACGTCAGGGCTTCCCACATGATCCGGGCCAGGAGGCGGATCTTCGGGTGGGCGCCACGGGCCAGCCGGAGTTTGAAAATATGCCGCCACTCCCGGAAGTTGGCGGTGACGAAAATGGTGGCGGCGGTGCAGGTCGGGAGGATGTCCCTGGCATTCTCGGCCGGAACGCCGGACTGGATAAGCTTCCGGTAGGCGGCTTCGGCCTGTTCGACGCCGACCCGCCAGACCGCTTCCTCGTCCGCCGACTTGAACAGGGGCGGCACCACCGGGAGGTCGTCGTCGTACTTGATGTACCGGGTGGACGACTGGGTGAAGCTGGCCAGGCGGTGACGGACCAGTTCGTGGGTTATGCCACGGTCGGTGACGATGCGGAAGGTGGCGGAGGCGTGCTCGAACACCGAGTCGTGCCGCCGTTCCTTGAGGCCGCCGAGAAACTTGTCGCGGCGGGCCCGGCATTTTTCGCATTCGCCGTCCCGGCAGTCGCAGGCCATGCGGTCTTCCGAATTGTAGCAGACGCGGGCGATGCGTTCGAGCATCGCGGCGGCGTTTTGGGTGCATTGGATCAGAGTGGCGCTTTGTTCAATACAACGCATTGCATCTCCACAGGACGAGAGCGCCGCGAGGCGCTTATGCGGAAGGGGAGGCTGTCCCGCCTCCCCTTGTTACAGATTCCATTATAAGGAAACAGGCGGCGGAAGAACAGGAAAAGGGCATCCGCGCCGCCTTCTCCAGCTCCGGCCGCGCGCAGCGCGACGACATGCCCCTTCTCCGGAACGCCGCATCAGAGCGATCGGTCAGGACAGACGCGTCTACGAAGCGGCGGCCGGCGTCGCCGCCGTCGTCAACTGTTTCGCCGCCTCCGGTTGCGCTTCGCCGAACAGCGGCGCGTTCGGGTTGAGGTCGATGGCGTTCGACGGACCGAGTTCGAGATAGTCCTGCGGAATAACCTCGGGCAGCCAGCGGATGTCGATGTAGCCCCGGTGGACCTTGTTGAAGGCGTCGTCGATCATCGGTTCGAGGCCGCGTCCCATCAACTGGATGTAGATGAGGTTTTGTTCCGTCTCGCGGCGGAAGGTGGCGCGGGTGTTCCCGGTGAAATTGAGGAACTCCGCCAACATTACCCGGCCGCTGTGGCCGAGGCCCTTGCAATAGTCGCAGCCCTTGGACTGGTAAAACCGCATTCCGTCCGGCACGCCCTGATACAGGATGTTTTTCAGATCGTCGTCGGTCGGGGTATACGGCTCCCGGCACTTCGGGCACAGGCGGCGAAGAAGCCGTTGGGAACAGATGGCGAGCATCTGTTCGATAAGGAGCGACTTGTCCAGATTGAACCCGTACATGCGTTCGACCGTGGCGATGGCGGACGAGGTATGGAGGGTCGAGAATGTCAGGTGGCCGGAGTAGGACAACTTCATCGCCTCGTTCGCCGTTTCTTCGTCGCGGATTTCGCCGATAAGGATGACGTCCGGGTCCATTCGCATGAAGCCGCGGGCGGCGGCGGCGAAGTCGACGCCTTTCGACGGAATGATTTCCACCTGGGTGACGTTCGGCAGCTGGTATTCGACCGGATCTTCGACCGTCAGCACCTTGCAGGTCGGGTCCATAGCGACGCGGGCCAGGGCCGAACTCAACGTCGTCGTCTTGCCGCTGCCGGTGGGACCGGTGACGAGGATAAGGCCGCTCGGGTTGTTGATGGCGCGTTCGAATCCGTCCAGGATATTCGCCGGGAAACCGATTTGCGCCAGGGTCGGGATGGCTTTCCGACCCGGCAGAAGGCGGATGACGGCGGTTTCCCCGTTGACGGTGGGCATTATCTGGACGCGGAAATCGTACGGCGTGCCGTCCGGGGCGATTTTCCGGAACGATCCGCCCTGGGGCTGGCGGGTCTCGGCGATGTTCATGTCGCCTTTGATTTTCAAAACGTTGATGACGCCCCGCAACGACTCCTTGTCGATGCCGCTGTCCGGGACGTTATGAAGAACGCCGTCGATGCGGAGGCGGGTCTGGATAAACTCGTCATAATTTTCGATATGGATGTCGGAACAGTTCAGTTGAATCGCCTTCAGGATAATCCGGTTCAGGATGTGCTCGTAGCGGGCGCGGATGTCGTCCTCGTCCGTGCCCTCGAGGCCCATGCCGTCGAAGTTGTCGGTCGGTTGTTTCTTGGCGACGGAAGCGAGCTTTTCCTCGTCCCCGAGGTTGATCGGTTCCTTATAGACTTTTTCGTAAATCCGGGCGAACGCCGATTCCGTCACGACGGACAGGTCCATCCTGACGCAGCCGTAGGAGTGCGGCAGTTCGTTCGCCTTGACGAACGGATTGGCCGTCAGGGCGTAGAGGACGCGGTTCCGGATGGCATAGGGGATAATCAGGTTGAAGCGGACGTATTCCTTTTTGAGCCGTTGTTTGAGGCCGGAGTCTTTCAGGCGTTCCAGCCCTTCCGCGCCGGTAATAAACGGCAAGTCGGCCATACCCGCCAGGGTGCGGAACAGGACTTCCTCGTCCACCATGTCGGCC
This sequence comes from Planctomycetaceae bacterium, assembly GCA_021201355.1. Taxonomy (GTDB): domain Bacteria; phylum Planctomycetota; class SZUA-567; order SZUA-567; family SZUA-567; genus JAJBSZ01. Next base: position 7,461 of record JAJQFC010000176.1, read on the forward strand.
TTGACCATGTAGCGGCCGAGCGGCATGCCGGCGGCCTGGGCGGCGTTGATGGTGGTCTGGAGGCTTTCCGACGGGAGGAGGCCTTCCCGAACGAGGATTTCGCCGAGGCGGACGCCCTGCACCTCGCGCTGCTTCAGGGCGGAGAACACCCGGTTGACGAAGGGCGGAAGGTCTTCCCGGCGCACCGGAAGGTAGTGGATTTCCTTGACATCGAGGACTTCGGCGAGGAACCGTTCCGAATCGTTCGACAACGGCATCGCCGCCGCCACCATGGCGCTCGCCTTGCCGTCCTTGAAGAGCGGCATGACGTGGTGCTTGTCGATAAAGTCCCGGGGAACGGCCGGCGGCAGGTGCGGGTCGACGGGATAGCCGTCGATGACGGTATAGGCGACGACGCCCATGACCTTGGCGACGGCGACGGCGACCTCGGCCGGACTGACGAATCCGAGGAGGATGACGATCTTGTACACCGGGTCGCCCGGATCGATGCCCCGGCGGAAATCGCCGACCTGGCCGGCGAGAACGACGGCCTTGACCTGCTCGTCGGTGACGAGCTGCCGCTCCCGGAGGTAGGCGGTGACGTCGGGGATGCCGCTCTGGACACTGCGGCCGCTCGTTTTGCTGCTTGCTTCCACTGGTCATCCTTTGCGGTCATCCGCGAATCGATCGCGGGTTCCGTCCGAATCGTCGTTCAGCCGCCGGTTCCGTCGCCTCCGGCCAGGCGGACGCCCTCGTCCAGCATTTCCCTGGCCTGCTCGATGGTGACGGCGTTGGCGGCGCTGCCGTGAATCATGCTGGCGATTTCCCTGACGCGGTTGTCGTCGGCGAGGATTTCCACCGTTGCGCTGGTCCGGCCTTTCCGGACAGACTTCGCCACTTTGAGGTGGCGTTCCGCGTAGGCGGCGATCTGCGGCAGATGGGTGATGACGATAATCTGCCGTGTCGCCGACATTTCGGCCAGCTTGATGCCGAGTTCCCGTCCGAGCCGGGCGCCGACGCCGGCGTCGACCTCGTCCAGGAACATGAGGTCCGGGCGGTGAACCTGGGACAAGGCGCTCTTGATCGCCAGAATCGCCCGGGACGACTCACCGCCGGAAATAGCCCCGGCGACGGCGGACGGCGCCTCGCCCGGATTTGGCGTCAGGTAGAAATTGACCTCGTCGAGGCCGTTCGGGCCGGCGGCGAGGATGTCGTCAAGGGGCATTTCCTCGTGCCAGAGCGGTTCGAATTCGACATGGAACCCGGCCTGTTTCATGCCGAGTCCGGCCAGTTCCCGATTGACGGCGCGGGCGAGCCGTTTGGCGGCGTCGCGGCGTTTCTTGCCGAGGCCGAGGCCGGCTTCGGCGACGCCCGAGAGGAGTTCCCCGAGGCGCTTCCGCGTTTCGTCCTCCCCCGCGTCCCAGCCGGACAGGTCTTCGATTTCCAGCGCCAGTTTGTCGCGGCGGGCCGGAAGTTCCGACACATCGACGCCGAGGCGTTTCGCCAGCGTCCGGAGCATTTCCGACCGGCCGATCATGGCGTCGAGGCGTTCCGGGTTTGCGTCGACGTCGCGGGCCAGTTCGGACAATTTGCCAAGGGCCGATTCCACCGACTCGAGAGCGGCTGAAATGTCGGCGGCGGCCTCGGCCAGCCGCGGCGACACCGGCGCCAGTTTTTCAAGAACGCGCCAGGCCGAACCGATTGCGTCCACCGCGCCCGGTTCGCCCGCTTCCATTATTTCCGCCGCCTCCCGGGCGGCCGAGACGATATGGGCGGCGTTGGACATCTCCCTGATCACGTCCTCGAGGCCGCCGTCCTCGGCCGGATCATAGGCGGCTTTTTCAATATCCGACAGTTCCTCCCGCGCCCGCTCGAGGCGGAGGCGGACGAGTTCCCGTTCCTCCCGGCCGGCCTTGAGGCGGCGGGCGAGGGATTCGGCGGCGCGGTAGCAGCTCTGATAGCGTTCGGCGGCGCCGGCCAGGCGGCCGTAGGCGTCGAGAAGTTCGAGTTGGTAGGCCGGGTCGCCGAGGCGCATGTGTTCGTTCTGGGCGGCGAAGTCGACCATGCCGGCCAGGGTCTGGCGGACGGCGTGGGCGGTCGCCTGCTTTCCGTTGATGGCGAGGCCGCCGCCGTCCTTGTTCCGCCGGACGATCCGGGTAAGGGTGATGTCGCCGTTCGCGTCGGCGAGGGCGAGGACGTTTTCGTCGACCCCGGCGTGGGGGTGGAAGACGGCGGTGATGCGGGATTCGTCGGCGCCCTGGCGAATGGCGTCCTGCCCGCCCCGGCCGCCGAGGACGAGGCCGAGGGCGCGGGCGACGAGGCTCTTGCCGGCGCCGGTCTCGCCGGAAACGGCGTTCAGGCCGGCGGCGAAGTCGAAATCGGCCCGTTCAAACAGGAGGAAATTTTCCAGGGACAAGCTCTTCAGCACAAATGGTTCCCTTTACACGACGCGGCCAAACCGGTACAGTACACTGGCGCAAGCATTTTACCTATTTTCGAAAAATGCCCGGAAGCGGTTCGAGCCGCGAGGAAGACGATATTGTACACATTCCCGCCGTCGGATCAAAACGTATTCAAATGCCATATTATTACCTGGAGTACCATTGGGAACCTATAAAAAGCTCCGTGCCAGGCTAGACCGGGCCGGCATCAGGCCGTCGACCCGCCGGGGCCAGAATTTTCTCCTCGACGGCAACCAACTCCGCTTCATCGCCGAAACCGGCGAACTCGGCCCGAACGACGTCGTCCTCGAGGTCGGACCGGGAAGCGGCTTCCTCACCCGCCGCCTCGCCGTCACCGGCGCCATGGTCCTCGGCGTCGAACTCGATCACGGCCTGTTGCCGCTGGCACAGGAGGAGACCGCCGGCCTGCCGAACGTGTTTTACCTTCAGGGAGACATCCTCGCCGGGAAGAACCGCATCAATGCGGCGGTGATCGACCGGGTGGAGGAACTGATCGAACTGAAGCGGAAGGCCCTGGCCGACTCCGGCGTCACGGCGGAACCGGTCCTCAAGTCAGTCTCGAACCTCCCCTACTCGGCCGGCACGCCATTTGTCATGAACCTCCTGGCAAGCCCCCTGCCGTGGCGGATGGGCGTGTTCCTGTTGCAGCTCGAAGTGGCGGAACGCATTGTCGCGCCGCCCGGCGGGAAGAATTACGGCGCCCTCTCCATCGCCGCCGGCCTCGCCAGCACCACGACGATTGAACGGGAGATGTCGCCCCGCTCGTTCTGGCCCCGCCCGAACGTCGACTCCGCCGTCATTAAAATGATCCCGGAGCCGCTCGACGTCCGCATGGCTATCCCGTGGGTGGAACTGCGGGCGGTGACGAACGCCGTTTTCGGATCGCGGCGGAAAATCCTTAAAAACGCCCTGAAAGGCCTGTTCCCGGACACCGACATCGGGGCCATGCTCGCCGATATAAACATCAACCCGGAAAGCCGGGGCGAACGGCTTTACCCGGACGAATTCCTCGCCCTGGCGGAAAAGGTCCGGGACGTTCGCGGTTCGGGGAGTGGCGACACAGCACCGGAAACGGACGACGTGATCACAGGACGGACCGAACAGGACACGGGGGAGGTTCGATGAAAATTGCCATGTTTTCCTGGGAAGCGTTGGAGGGGCTGTCGGTCGGCGGCGGCGCCGTCTACGCGAGCCGTCTCGCCGCCGCCCTGGCCCGGGCCGGCCACCGGGTCAGGCTGTTCACCCGGGCCGGGCCGGGCCAGGCCATGGAGGAGAACGTCGGCGGCGTCATGGTCCGGCGCTGTCCCTGGGATCGGCGGCCGACGTTTCTTGAAGAGATCGACGCCCTGTCCCACGCCTTCGCCCACTACTTCGCCGATTCGGTGAAGACGGAAGGGCCCTACGACGTCGTCCACTGCCACGAATGGTTCACCATCGCCGCCGGTCTCCGGGCGGTGGAAATCGCCCCGGCCCGCCTGGCCGTCAGCTTTCATTCCACCGAATGGGGCCGCACCGGCGTCTGGCCGGACAAGGGCGATTCGGCCCGGATTTCCTGGCTCGAGCGGGAAGGCGTGATGCGGGCGGACTGCGTCGTCGCCGCTTCGCACTGGGCCAGGCGGACCATCCATGAACAGTTCCATCCGCCGGACTGGAAATGCGAAGTCATCTACCACGCGGCCGACCTGCCGCCCCGCCTCGAGCGCGGCCCGGCGGCGGAGACCATCCGCCGCGCCGCCGGTCTCGAGGCGGACAGCCCGTCGGCCCTGTTCGCCGGACGCTTTTCCCACCAGGGCGGCGGCGATCTGGCGGCCCGGGCGGCCCGCATCGTGGCGGAACGCTTCCCCCGGGCGAAATTTCTCTTCGTCGGCGCCGGCCAACTGGAAGACGACATGCGCCGGGAAGCCGGAGCGGTCGGCCTCTTCCTGCCGCCGCAGGGACGGGTGGTCCCGGACGAACTGTACGCCGCCGTCGACCTTATCCTCGCCCCGTTCCGCCGCGATCACAACAGCCGCGCCGTCATGCCGGCCTGGGCCAACGGCAAACCGGTGGTGACGCTCCGGGACACGGTCCCGGCGGAATTCATCGTTCCCGGCACCACCGGCTGGCTGGTCGGGCCGGACCCGGTGGAACTGGCGTCGGCGATTATCGAAGCGTTCGGGAATCCGGACCAGGCGGCCTGGATGGGACGGAACGGCCGGGTGGCGGCGGAGACGGCGTTCAGTTGGGACGACGCGGCCAGGCGGCTGGTCGCCGCCTATACCCGGCGGGAACGGCTGGCGCCGGTCACGGAAGCGATGTAGGGCGGTCGCTTTGCAGGAGTGCGATTATCTTACCTCGACGGGTTCAGCCATAAAAAACCGCGCCGCCTGAAATGACGGCGGACGCGGCGTTGATAGCTTCGCGGTAAATGTAAGACGCAGCGGTCACGCCGTTTTTTTCGGTGGCGGAAACCGATTCTCCGTCCCGTTCCGGATACGGCGGATGTTGTCCCGGTGACGGAAGAGGATGAGCGCCGCCAGCAGGACGGCCATAAGGAGAAGCGGCAGGTTGCTCCCGAACGGCGACGGCAACAGGACAAGCGCCGCCAGCACCAGGACGACGCTCGCCACCATCGATCCGAGGGAGATATAGCGGAACGTCGCCACGGTCAGGACAAACGCGAGCATCGCCAGCCCGAACGGGCCCGGCATCAGCCCGGCCACCACCCCGGCCGACGTCGCCACCCCCTTCCCGCCCTTGAACCTGAGCCAGACCGGGAACATGTGTCCGGCCACGGCGAGGACGCCGGCGCCGATGACCGGCCACGGCCACCAGCCGGCCGGACCAAAGCGCGCGGTGGCCAGCACCGGAACAAGCCCTTTCAGGAAATCAAGAACAAACCCGAGTAGTCCCAACTTCCAGCCGCAAACGCGCCAGAGATTGGTCGCGCCGATGTTCCGCGATCCTTCCAGACGGATATCCCGCCCGGCAAGCTTGCCGAGAAGAAGTCCGAACGGAATCGACCCGAGAAGGTAGGCGAAGAGGAAAAACGCGGCAATCAACCCAGTTCCTCCTGCTGCATCGGGAGCGGGCGGAACGGGTCGAGGAGTTCCTCGCCGAGCCGTTCGGCTTCAAGAAGGATTTTGTCCAATTTCGACCGGGCGACGGCATGGACGCCGAGGGCGACCACAGCCATCACCGACCCGATGGCGAGGGCGAGCAGGACGCCGTAGGCCAGCTGCCGCGCCTCGAAAGTCGACGCCAATGAAAGCATGACGTTCGGCCGACCGACCAGGTCGGCGATGAAGCGCATCATTTCCACCAGGCTGCCGATAAACCCGAGAAGGAAGCCGAGGAGCGCCATCGTCCTGAACTGCCCGACCCATTGGCGCCAGACCAGCCCCTGGATACTGACTTCGGCATGCATGGCGTCCTCCATCCGGTCGAAGGAGTAGTCGGTTTTCGACAGGGCGGAGGCGAACACCTGGCCGATAAGGCAGTTCGATTTTTCGCACAGTTCCAGCGCCTTCTCGTACTCGCCGTTGGCCATTTCCTCCTGGACGTCGGTGAGGAGGTTCTCCGGAATCAGTTTTCCGATGCGGAGGTTGTTAAAAAGGTCGATGCACATGCCGATAAGCACCACGAGAAGGGTCAGGAGGACAAACCCCACCAGATCAATAGACCGGAACACCTCGACAAACAGGGCGTTCCACCCGGCCGGAGTGAAGGTGGTGGTGGCGTACTCCTCCGCGGCCAGCGCGGCGCTGGCGGCCAGTGGCAAGGCGAGGCTGACAGCCGCCGGAAGCTTCGTCTTCATGGGATGGTTCCCTTATGCCATAAAACCGCAGGACGGTTCCGTAAAGAACTGTTGCACAATTGCGCCGGACACGGCGTCATCCCGCCCGGCGGCGCCGAGCGGACGAGCCCGACCATTACTCGAAATCAAGGCCGATATCGACGCTTCCGGCTCCGTGCGTCAAGGCGCCGACGGATATCCGGTCGACTCCGCTCCGGGCCGCCGCCGCGACGGTGTCAAGGTTGATGCCGCCGGACGCCTCCAGTTGCGGACGGCGGTAATTGTGTTCGCGGCAGCGGTCGTCGGCCAGCTTCACCGCCTGGGCGAGGACGTCGGCCGACATGTTGTCGAGGAGGACGAAATCCGGTTCGGCCGGAAGCACTTCCTCGAGCTGGGCCAGGCTGTCCACCTCCACCATGACCGGGAGGGACGACCGTTCCCGGGCCGCCCGCACCGCGCCGGCCGGGCCGCCGTATTTGGCCAGGTGGTTGTCCTTGACGAGGATCATGTCGAACAGGCCCATCCGGTGGTTGTGGCCGCCGCCGGCCCGCACCGCCAGCTTGTCGAGAACCCGGTGGCCGGGATTGGTTTTCCGGGTATCGAATATTTTCGCCCGGGTCTCGCCCATCCGGTCGACGTACCGCCGCGTCCGCTTCGCCACCGCGCACATCCGTTGCAACAGGTTCAGGGCGGTCCGTTCACCCATGAGGATGACGGAGGCGTCGCCGGAAATATGGAGAAGTTCGTCGCCGGCCGCGAACGTCCGGCCGTCCGCCAGGGTTTCCTCCACCGTCACCGCCTGGGCGTCGTCCTGGAAGCGGGCGCCGAGACGGGCGTAGAGCCTGGCCACGACGCCGCCGCCGGCCATGACGCCATCCTCGCGGGCGTTGAAGGCGCCTTCGGCCTGGCCGGGATTCGGGAACAGGGCCAGGGTGGTGACGTCGCCCTGGCCGATGTCCTCGTCAATGGCGAGGTCTATGAGCCGGTCGACCAGATGCAGTTGTTCGTGGGGAAGTTCCAATTCGGCCATCGGTTCTTTTCCTTTAATATAACAGTGGCGTAAGCCGCACTCAGCACCGGACGGAAATGCCGCTCCAGCCCCAGCCCAGTTTTTCCCTGAGCAGGCGGTAGCGGCCGCGCGCCTCGTAGAGAAAACTTACCTGCCGCGTCGAAATCCGCACAACCAGTTCTTCCGTCTTCCTGACGTCGAGGCAGTAGCGCCCGTCCGCCGTCAGCTCCACCGAGTTGTCGCCGTAGTGGACGATACTCACCACTTCCCCCGGATTCAGGACGAGGGAGCGGTTGGCCAATTGATGCGGACAAAGCGGGGTCAGGATTATCGCCCCGAGTTCCGGGCTCGTCACCGGGCCGCCGGCCGACAGGGAATAGGCGGTGGAACCGGTGGGCGTGGCGATAATCATGCCGTCCCCCCGGAGGTCCATCAGGTCTTCGCCGTCCACCCGGACCGACATCGGAAGCTGCCGCCGGCTCTGCCGGTAGGAGAGGACGAATTCGTTCAGGGCGTAGTCGATCCAGGTCCGGCGGTCACTGGTGATGCTCCCCTCAATCATCATGCGGCGGCTGACGTAGAGGGTTCCCTCCATCGCCTCCCGGAAAATGTCCCCCATCCGCTCCGGCGGGTTTTCGGCCAGGTAGCCGAGATGACCGGTGTTGAAGGCGAGGATGGCCGGAACCACCGGCCCAAGGGACGAAATAGCCCCGAGGACGGTGCCGTCGCCGCCGAAGATGACGACCATGTTCGCCTGGTAGCGGGACAGATCCTCGTTCCGGTCGCTGGAGATATAAGCCTCGACGCCGAGGGCGGTGAAAATTTTCCTGGCGTCGGCGGCGAGGGTGACGGCGCGCGGCTTGTCCGCATTGGCGACGATGAGAACGCGGGCCACGGCTATTTCCCCGATTTCTTGCCAAGGCAATCCTTGGCGTAGGCGACGGCGCCCATCCCGACCGCGTAGTCCCCCAGTTCCGCCAGGGTGATTTTCGTGTCCTTGAAGGACGGTTCCGGGAAAACCCGGAGGCGGGCCGTTTCCTTCACCTTCGGAAGGAGTTCCTTCCCGAGGGCCTCGAACACGCCGCCGCCGATGACGATGCGGTCCGGCCCGAAAATAGTTATGTACATGCCGATGCCGACGCCGAGATAATGCGCCAGTTCATCCAAAGCCTCCACCGCGACGGCGTCCCCCTTCCGGTAGGCGTCCTGGAGGGCCGACGATTTTATCGTGTTGTAACGGCCGTCCTGGACGTACTGCGCCAGGAGCGACTGCCTGCCTTCCATAAGGACTTCCCAGGCGACGCGGCGGGACAGGCCGGTCTTCGACGCATAGGATTCGAGACAGCCCTTGTGGCCGCAGCCGCAGATCCGCCCGCCTTCCTTGACCGTGACGTGGCCGAGTTCGGCCGCGAGGCGGTTTTCGCCGACGATGAGTTCCCCGTGGTAGACGACGCCGCCGCCGAGGCCGGTGCCGACGAAAAAGCCGATAAGGGTTTTCGCGTTCTTGCCGGCGCCCCAAACGTATTCGC
>JAJQFC010000065.1 GCA_021201355.1 Planctomycetaceae bacterium
CTCGCCATACTTCTCGCCCTCGGCGTGTCGGCGGTGAATCCGTGGCTGGCGTTTGAAACGGTCACCCACCTCGCGAACCGGCGCGACCTCAGTGAAAAGGTCTCGGCTTCGACGGCGGCGGAAAACTATGTGAGCGCCCTCACCCGGGGCCTGATGAAAATCATGTCGAAGATGGGCATTTCGACGCTCCGGAGCTACCGCGGGTCGCAGGTCTTGGAAGCGGTCGGCCTCGGCGACGAAATCATGACGGAATACTTCCCCGGCATCGCCAGCAAGGTCGGCGGCATCGGCTTCGCGGAAATCGAACGGGAAGCCCTCCTCCGCCTCGAAACCGCCCTGGACAGCGGCACGGCCCCGGAAGACCGGCGGCCGGACGACAGCACCGGCGCCGATGTCGTCGGCGACAAGCCCCTCCCCACCGGCGGCATCTACCGTTTCCGGAAGGACGGCGAACGCCACCTGTGGACGCCGGAGACGATAACCCTTCTCCAGAAGGCGGTGCGGGAAGGCGACTACGACACGTACCGGGCCTATGTGGAACGGATTAACAACCAGTCCACCGCCCTCTCGACCCTTCGGGGCATGCTCGCCTTCACGCCCCGAACGCCGGTGCCGATTGAAGAAGTCGAACCGATTGAGGCGATACTGCCCCGGTTCGCCACCGGCGCGATGTCGTTCGGGTCGTTGTCACGGGAAGCGCACGAGACCCTCGCCATCGCCATGAACCGGATGGGGTCCAGGTCGAACTCCGGCGAAGGCGGCGAAGATCCGGAACGGTACAGCCCGCTGCCGACCGGGGACAACCGGTCGTCCGCCGTGAAGCAGGTGGCGAGCGGGCGCTTCGGCGTCACCATTGAGTACCTCAATAACGCCAGGGAAATTCAGATTAAGATTGCCCAGGGGGCGAAGCCCGGCGAAGGCGGCCAATTGCCCGGTCACAAGGTCAATGCGGAAATCGCCAAGGTCAGGTATTCGACGCCCGGCGTCACCCTGATTTCGCCGCCGCCGCACCATGACATTTATTCGATTGAGGACATTGCCCAACTCATTTACGACCTGAAGCAGGCAAACGACCAGGCGCGGATTTCCGTCAAGCTCGTCAGTGAAGCCGGGGTCGGCACCATCGCCGCCGGCGTCGCCAAGGCCAGGGCCGGAATGATCCTCATCGCCGGCCACGACGGCGGCACCGGGGCGAGCCCGCTGTCGTCCATCCGGGGGGCCGGGTCGCCGTGGGAAATCGGCCTGACGGAAACGCAGCAGACGCTTATCCAGAACAACCTCCGGGGCCGCGTCCGCCTTCAGGCCGACGGCCAGATGAAGACCGGCCGCGACGTCGCCGTCGCCGCCCTTCTCGGGGCGGACGAATTCGGCTTTGCCACCGCGCCCCTCGTCACCATCGGTTGCGTGATGATGCGGAAGTGCCACTCGAACGGCTGCCCAGTCGGCGTCGCCACCCAGGATCCGGAACTCAGGAAGCGCTTCGCCGGAAAGCCGGAGCATGTCATCAACTTTTTCCACTTCGTCGCCCAGGAACTCCGGGAAATCATGGCCGGCCTCGGCTTCCGGACGGTGGACGAAATGATCGGCCGGTCGGACGTCCTCCGCCCGACCGAAGGGAGCGGCTACAAGGCGGGCGGCCTCGACTTCTCCCGGCTCCTCGCGCCGATGCCCGGGGACCGCGAACGCCGCGCCCGGGTCGGCCGGGACGACATCCCGCCGCTTGAAGAGGACCCCCTGGACAGCCGGTTCCTCCCGGACGTCATGCCTGTTATCGAATCGGGCAGCGGAACGGTGAAGTTGGACGCCCGCATTTGTAACACCGACCGGAGCGTCGGCACGCGGATTTCCTCCCGGGTGGCCCGGAAGCACGGCCTCGCCGGCCTGCCGGACAGGTCAATCACCCTGTCCCTGACCGGTTCGGCCGGGCAGTCGTTCGGCGCTTTTCTGGCGCGGGGCGTCACCCTCGACCTCGAAGGCGAGGCGAACGACTATGTCGGGAAGGGCCTGTCGGGCGGGCGCATCATTGTCCGGACCGGCAAGGGCGCCGGGTATAACGCAGCGGACAGCGTCATCATCGGGAACGTCGCCCTCTACGGCGCGACGTCCGGCGAACTGTTCGTAAACGGCCGGGCCGGGGAACGCTTCGCCGTCCGGAACTCGGGAGCGACGGCCGTTGTCGAAGGGACCGGAGACCACGGCTGCGAATACATGACCGGCGGCCGGGTGGTTGTGGTCGGAAAGACCGGGGTGAACTTTGCGGCCGGGATGTCCGGCGGCATCGCCTACGTCTACGACGAGGACGGCCTGTTCGACATAAGCTGCAACCTCGACATGGTCGACCTCGACCTGACGGACGACAAGGACCAGGAGGAACTCCGGGATCTTCTCGAACGGCACCGGGCGGTGACGAACAGCGCGAAAGTCGGCGCCATCCTCGACAACTGGGAACGGGAAAAGGGCCGGTTTGTCAAGGTCTTCCCGATGGAATACCGGAAGGCCCTCGGGGCAATGCTCCGGGATGACGCCGAGACGCCCAGGCGCGAACGGGAACTTGTTTGAGTAAAGCCTCCGCCACGCGTCGGAACGAAAACGCAATCGGCGCGGCGCGCAGGACAACTATATGAATTTTTCATTCGCCGGAATGTGTCACGGACGACAAACCGGTGAACGACCACCTTTGGCGAAAGGGTTCCATCATGACGAAACAGACGAAACAGCGGCGAAAATGCACGACCCACTACGGCATCTCACGTAACGGAGCACATGTGATTCTCATACCGCCTTGGCCGCCGTGTCACTGAACGCGGCCCCGTAGCCCCGCGTTGGGCAGAGAAAGGGGAACGTATCATGCAATTCTCGGCAACCGACACCATTTGGGTACTCCTCGCAGCCATTCTGGTCTTTTTTATGCAAGCCGGCTTCACCATGGTCGAAATCGGCTTCACCCGCAGTAAGAACACCGGCAATCTCGTCATGAAGAACCTGCTGGATTTCGCCCTCGGCTCCCTGGCGTTCTGGGCCGTCGGCTTCGGGCTCATGCACGGTCTCGGCGGCAACGCCTGGATAGGCGGGCTCGACCTCTTTATCCGAAACGATTATTCCGTGGAAGGCGCGTTCCCGGGCGCCGCGTTCATCATCTTCCACACCGTGTTCTGCGCCACCGCCGCCACCATCATCTCCGGGGCGATGGCCGAACGCACCAAGTTCAGCGCCTACATATTCTATTCCATCGGCATGAGCATGCTTGTCTACCCGATTAGCGGCCACTGGATTTGGGGCGGCGGCTGGCTGGCGGAAATGGGCTTCCACGACTTCGCCGGCTCGACAGCCGTGCACATGGTCGGCGGCGTCGCCGCCCTCCTCGGGGCCTGGTTCCTCGGGCCGCGTATCGGCAAGTACGACCGGAACGGCCGGGCGAACGCCATCCCCGGGCAAAGCCTGGCAATGGGGTCCCTCGGCGTCTTTATCCTCTGGTTCGCGTGGTTCGGCTTTAACGGCGGTTCGACGACGGCGGCCTCGACCAGCGAAAACCTGGTGTCGATGGCGTCCGTCATCTTCAACACGAACCTCAGTGCCGCCGCCGGCGCCGCCGTCTGCATGATCCTGACCTGGATGAAGTACAAGAAGCCGGACGTGTCCATGACGCTGAACGGCGCCCTCGCCGGCCTCGTTGGCATCACCGCCGGGTGCGACCAGGTGTCGCCGGTCGGGGCCGCCCTCATAGGCGCGATTTGCGGCATCGCCCTGGTGTACGTCATCGAATTCATCGACCAGGTGCTCCGCATCGACGACCCCTTGGGCGCCTTCGCCGTCCACGGCGCCTGCGGCGCCCTCGGCACGATTTTGACCGGCTGTTTCGCCCTTGAAGGGGGCGTCTTTTACGGCGGCGGCTTCCACTATCTGGGCGTTCAGGCCCTCGGCGTGGCGGCGGTGGCGGTCTGGGTTTTGATTTCGATGGGTGTCATCTACACCCTCGCGGACAAGCTCATCGGCCTCCGGGTGTCCGCGTCCGAGGAGATTTCCGGCCTCGACATGGAAGAGCACGGCATTCCGGTCAGCTATCCCGGGTTGTCGACGTCGGGGCAGCTCACGTCGGTCCTGTACAAGAACGCCGCCGCCGAGGCGGAAGAGGCGATGGTCGACGCCTCGATGGCGGAAGCCATTCTCGCCGACAACAAGGAGGATACGCCCGGTCCGAAGGGCACCAGCCAGCACCGGCGGATGACCATGGTCAGCATCATCACCCGGCCGGAAAAGTTCGGGGAACTGCGGAGTGCCCTCCAGGCCATCGGCATCACCGGCATGACAGTGTCGAAGGTCATGGGCTGCGGCGTCCAGCAGGGCCATGCGGAATATTACCGTGGCGTGCAAATAGCCACGAATATTCTCCCGAAGATTCGCCTGGACATCGCCATCTCCAAGGTGCCGGTCCGGGCGGTTATTGAAACCACCAAGAAGGTTCTCCGCACCGGTTCCATCGGCGACGGGAAGATCTTCACCTACACCCTCGAGAACGCCGTCAAGATGCGGACCGGGGAGGAAGGGTACGACGCGCTTCAGTACAGCGTGTAATAGCCAAAAACGGTAACAATATGCAATGTAGCACTTGCGTCAAATGAGGGAGCATGCAGTTCAAGCAATACGGGTACCATGCAACACAGTACGTTTTATGACAGGTGCGGCGGCCGGTTCCGGTCCGTGATATGGGGACGGCCCCGCACCTGGATTTTTTCCTTCAAGGATATACCCATGAAAAGATACCGTCCCGTCGTCGAGCGCCTAAACGATTTCAACCCGGTGGAACTGCGTCTCGCGCCGGAAGAACTCGCCACCTGCCTTAAACAGTGCCAGGACTGCGGCATCCCGTTCTGCCACGCCGTCGGCTGCCCGCTCGGGAACGCCATTCCGGAAATCAACGCCCAGGCCCTCACCGGCCGCTGGCGGAGCGCCCTTGCCACTCTTCTCGACACCAACCCCTTCCCCGAATTCACCGCCCGCATCTGCCCGGCGCTGTGCGAAGGCTCATGCGTCCAGGGCCTGAACGCCGAAGCGGTCCCCTGCCGGCAGGTGGAAAAGGAAGTCATCGAACGCGGCTTCGCCGCCGGAGCGGTCCGGCCGCAGTATCCGGCCAAGCGCCTTGGCTTCAAGGTCGCCGTCGTCGGCGCCGGTCCGGCCGGGTTGGCCGCCGCCTGGCGCCTCAACCAAGACGGCGCCATCGTCACCGTTTTCGAGCGTGACGCCAATCCGGGCGGCTTTCTCCGCTACGGCATCCCGGACTTCAAACTGGAACGGGAAGTCATCGAACGCCGGGTCGAAATGCTCGCCCTTGAAGGCATCACCTTCGAATGCGGCGTCGAAATCGGCCGTGACATTTCCGGCCGCTACCTCCAGAACAAGTTCGACGCCATCGTCATCGCCCTCGGGTCGCGGCAGAACCGCGACCTCCCCGTCCCGGGCCGCCACCTGGACGGCATCCACTTCGCCGTCGACTACCTCTCCGCCCTTAACCGAATGAACGCGCGGGAGGCGTCACTCCCGCTGAAGTACGACACGCTCGGGCGACGGGTCGTCGTCATCGGCGGCGGCGACACCGGGGCGGACTGCATCGGGTCGGCCTGGCGCCAGGGAGCGCAGTCCGTCACCCAACTGGAAATTCTTCCGGAACCGCCGACCAGCCGCCCGGCCGGCAACCCGTGGCCGGAATGGCCGCGTATCCGCCGCGATTCGTCCAGCCACGAGGAAGGCGGCATCCGGTTGTGGAATGTCCAGACCGAAGAGTTTATGGCCGATCCGGCCCGGCCGAACCACATCGGATCACTCCGGACCAGCACTGTGGAATGGGTCCGGGACGAAGGAGACCGGCGTCCGAAGCCACAGAAGGTTCAGGGAAGCGAAAAGGATATTCCGGCGGACATGGTCCTCCTTGCCATGGGATTTACCGGGCCGGAAGAAAATCCTGTTTTCAAAGAACTGGAAATCCGGCAAAATAGTCAGGGACTACTCGAACGGGACAATCAGGGCCGGGCCGGCCTCCGCACTTATGTGGCGGGGGACGCCGGCAGCGGCCCGGGCCTCGTGGTCAGGGCCATCGCCGACGGGCTCAAGGTGGCGGGGGCGCTGCGGGACGATTACCTGAAAACGCCGGCCCTCCGGCTGCCGCCGTTGTCCAGCAAATACGTGTTTAAACTATAAGCCGTCCGGTCAGGTGCGTTCAGGCGCCGCTTTCCCCGCCGCCCTCCGGCCGAATGGTAAAGGAACCCGAACGTTATGGAATTAGGCCAGTGGTCAGACGACTCCGCCCAGGCGGCGCCGGACAACGAATCGCCCCGCGATAAATGCGGGGTATTCGGCGTCTACGGCGTCGACGACGCCTCCCGCATCATTTACGACGGTTTGTTCGCCATGCAGCACCGAGGCCGGGAAGGGGCCGGCATCGCCACCTCCCACAATGGTAAAATCCGCTGCGTCAAAGGCCTCGGCCTCCTCGGCCAGGCCGTCAGCCCGGACCGCGCCGCCACCCTCAAGGGGAACATGGGCATCGGCCACGTCCGTTACTCGACGACCGGCGCCGGCGGACGATCGCAGAACGTCCAGCCCCTCGTCGGCGATTGCGTGGACGGCCGCTGGGCCGTCGCCCATAACGGGAACATCGTCAACGCCTATGAACTCCGGAAAATCTATCAGGAACGCGGTTCCCTGTTCCAGACCGGGACAGACAGCGAAATGCTCCTTCACCTCCTCGCCGATCCGACCTACCGGCACGATCCGCGCCGCGTGGCCAAGGCCTGCGAAACGCTGAAAGGGGCGTATTCCGTCACCCTCCTCGCCGAAGACCGCCTGTATGCCGTCCGCGACCCGCACGGTTTTAAACCGCTTGTCATCGGCCGACTCGGCGACGGCTGGGTCGTCGCATCGGAAACGCGCGCCCTGACCCAGGTCGGCGCCGTCTACGACCGGGAAGTCGAACCGGGCGAACTGATTTGTATCGGCCCGGACGGGTTCAGTTCGACCCGCCTCGACCGGGACGGCGCCGGGCTGTCGCATTGCGTCTTTGAAATTGTCTATTTTTCCCAGCCGGACAGCCTTGTTTTCGGCTATAACGTCCATGAAGCCCGGGTCCAGTACGGCGCGTCCCTGGCGCGGGAACATCCGGTGGACGCGGACATCGTCATCGCCATCCCTGACTCGGGGAACGACGCCGCCCTCGGCTACGCCCGAGAGAGCGGCATTCCCTATGAAATGGGCTTTATCCGGAACCACTACATCGGCCGCACCTTCATCATGCCCGGGAACGAAGACCGGGCCCACCAGGTCGACAAAAAACTGGCCGCCATGCCGGAGACGGTCAGGGGCAAGCGCGTCGTCGTCGTGGACGACTCCATCGTCCGCGGCAACACCATGCAGCGCCGCGTCGCCGCCCTCCGCGCCTGCGGGGCAAAAGAAGTCCACCTCCGCATCGCCTGTCCGCCCGTAACGCATCCGTGTTATTACGGTATCGACTTCCCGACGAAGGACGAACTCATCGCCGGTTCGATGTCTGTCGAGGAAATCCGGAAATACATGAATGCGGACAGCCTCGGCTACCTCAGTATCGCCGGGCTTTTGTCGCCGTTCCGGGACAAACGGAGTTATTGCCTCGCCTGTTTCGACGGGGAATATCCGATGGAAAAAGGCGAGGATCAAAAAGAGATCCTCGAATCGGCCGACCCCGAGGACGATACGGCGTTGGTGTGAGGAACAGACATTTTAGCGTATTCAACGGGAAACGGAGACGGCTTTTGACGTCTCCGTTCTGTTGAAACGAGGTGCCATTCGGTCGAGCAGTTTTCATGGTTCCGGTTCACTTTTATAAGAAAATCGTGGAAGGACGGACAATGCCCAAACGCGACGACATCAAGAAGATTCTCCTCATCGGTTCCGGCCCCATCGTCATCGGCCAGGCCTGCGAATTCGACTACTCCGGCGCCCAGGCCTGCAAGGCGCTCCGGGAGGAAGGCTACGAACTGGTGCTGGTGAACTCGAATCCGGCCACCATCATGACGGACCCCGACCTGGCCGACCGCACTTACATCGAACCCCTGACCGCCGATTTCGTCGCCGAAGTCATCCGCCGGGAACGCCCGGACGCCATCCTCCCGACCATGGGCGGCCAGACCGCCCTCAACATCGCCATGGAACTTCATAAAAACCTCATCCTCGCCGATTACGGCGTCGAGATGATCGGGGCGACGCCGGAGGCGATTGAAAAGTCCGAGGACCGGGGCCTCTTCAAGAAGGCCATGGACGCCATCGGCTTGTCCTGCGCCCGCTCCGGGAGCGCCACCACGATGGACGAGGCCCGCGCCGTCCGCGCCCGCCTCGGGTCGTGGCCGGTCGTCATCCGGCCCGGCTTCACCCTCGGCGGCACCGGCGGCGGCATTGCCCGGGACGAGGACGAATTCATCCGCATGGCCCGGGCCGGACTCGACGCCAGCCCGACCTCGGAAATCCTTGTCGAGGAATCGCTCCTCGGCTGGAAGGAATATGAATTTGAAGTCATGCGGGACAAGAACGACAATGCGGTCATCGTCTGTTCCATCGAAAACCTCGACCCAATGGGCGTTCACACAGGCGACTCCATCACCGTGGCGCCGGCGATGACCCTGACGGACCGGGAATACCAGGTGCTCCGGGACGCCTCCCTCGCGGTCATGAACGAAATCGGCGTCGACACCGGCGGGTCGAACGTCCAGTTCGCGGTCAATCCCTCGAACGGACGCGTCGTCGTCATCGAGATGAACCCCCGGGTGTCGCGGTCGTCCGCGTTGGCGTCGAAGGCCACCGGCTTCCCCATTGCCCGTATCGCCGCGAAGCTGGCGGTCGGCTATGCTCTCGATGAACTGCGGAACGACATCACGAAAGCGACCACCGCCTGCTTTGAACCGGCCCTCGACTATGTCGTCGTCAAGGCGCCCCGGTTCAATTTCGAAAAATTCCCCGGCACCGCCAACGTCCTCGGAACGCAGATGAAATCGGTCGGCGAGACAATGGCTATCGGCCGGACCTTCAAGGAAGCGCTCCAGAAGGCGCTCCGGGGTCTCGAGACCGGCCGGGCCGGCCTTGGCGCCGACGGCAAGGGGATGGACTACCGGTCGCTTAATGACGAGGCGTTCGAGCGGGCGGTGCGGACGCCGTCCGACCACCGGCTCTACGCGGTGTATGAGGCGTTTTCTCGTGGCTATGACGTGCCGAAATTGTATTCCGTGACCGGCATCGACCCGTGGTTCCTGGCGGAAATCGGCGAACTGGCGGCGTATGGCGATTTCCTCCGGAACGACGTCGGAAGTCTGGACGCCCTCTCGGCCGACCCGGAACTGTTCCGCCAGGCCAAGGCGTTCGGCTTCTCCGACCGGCAGCTCGCCCACCTTCTCGGCGCGGCCGAGGACGACGTCCGGGCAAAACGCCACGCCGCCGGCCTCAGGCCGTCGTACCAGTTGGTCGATACCTGCGCGGCCGAATTCGCCTCGGTGACGCCGTATTACTATTCGACCTACGGATCGGACGTTTCCACGGCTCCGTCCGAAGGGACGAAGGACGCGGACAAGGCGGTCATGATCATCGGCGGCGGGCCGAACCGCATTGGTCAGGGTATCGAGTTCGATTACTGCTGCTGCCATGCGGCATTCGCGTTGTCCGACGCCGGGTTCAGGACCATCATGGTCAATTCGAATCCGGAAACCGTGTCCACCGACTTCGATACGGCAGACACCCTGTACTTCGAGCCGCTCACCTTGGAGGATGTCCTGGAAATCCACCATCGGGAACGGCCGGGCGGGACCATTGTCCAACTCGGCGGCCAAACGCCCCTCAACCTGGCGACGGGCTTGCAGAAAAACGGCGTCGTCATTATCGGGACGTCGCCGGAAAGTATCGACATGGCGGAGGACCGGAAGCTGTTCGGCGACCTGATGGACCGCCTTGGCATCCGCCAGCCCCAGCACGGCATGGCGGCGGACGCCGACACCGCCCTCGCTGTCGCGGACGACATTGGCTACCCGATTCTTGCCAGGCCGTCGTTCGTCCTGGGCGGTCGGAATATGGCAGTCATCCACGAGCCGGACGAACTGGCCGATTACATGCGGAACCTCCCGGACGTGTCCGAGGACCGGCCCGTCCTCATCGACCACTACCTTGAACAGGCCACCGAGGTCGACGTCGACTGCGTGTCGGACGGCCGCGACGTCGTTATCGGCGGCATGATGGAACACATCGAGATCGCCGGGATCCATTCAGGCGATTCCGCCTGCGCGCTGCCGCCGCCGAACCTTAGCCCGGAAGTAAAGGACATTATCCGGGAGCAGACCGTCGCCATGGCGAAGGCGCTCGGCGTGAAGGGCCTGATGAATGTTCAGTTTGCCGTCCGGGGACGGGAGGTGTTTGTCCTCGAAGTGAACCCGCGCGGATCGCGGACCGTGCCGTTTGTCTCGAAAGCGACCGGGGCGCCTCTCGCAAAAATCGCCAGCCTGTGCATGGCCGGGTTTACCCTGCGGGAACTCGGCTTCCTCGAAGAACCGAAGCTCCGGCACATCGCCGTCAAGGAGGCGGTATTCCCCTTTAACTGCTTCCCGAACGCGGCGATGATCCTGTCGCCGGAGATGAAATCGACCGGTGAAGTCATGGGTATCGACCGGATGCAGGGGGCGGCGTTCCTGAAGAGCCAGCTTGCCTCCGGCAACCGTCTGCCGCAAAACGGCCATGTCTTCATGTCGGTCCGGGACGCGGACAAGGCGGCGGCGGTTCCCCTGGCGGCACGGCTCATCGGCCTCGGCTTCGGCATCTACGCCACCCGGGGAACGGCGACCTTTCTTCGCGACGCCGGCATCCCGGCGAAGGCGATTTTCAAAATCACCCGGGGCCGGCCGAACGTCCTCGACCTCATGGACGAGGAAAACGTCGCCTGGATTGTCAACACCATCGAAATCGGCGCCGAACCGGCGGCGGACGAGGCGCGGATGCGGTCCGCCGCCATCCTCCGGGGCATCCCCATTACCACTACCTTGGACGGCCTCCGCGCCTCGATTGAAGGGGTGGAAATGATGCGCCGCCACAACCGGTTGGAGATTTGCAGCATGCAGGAATACAACCGCCACGGGCCTAAAGTGACGCTCCCGACCTGGAACCGGGAGGGATGACCGGTGCCGGACGGACAGTCTTTTGTATCGATAATGACAGCGGGACAGGCGGTCGGCCTTTGGCGATTTAACCGATTATAGTGTTGCGGAAATCGCCACTGTGGTGTAGAGTGCCTGTATACCGCATACGTTTCAGGAGGACAACCATGTCCGTCAATGCCTTGAATTCCGGGTACTCCGGAATGCGCGTCAATCAGCTACGGACCGACGTCGCCGCCAATAACCTCGCCAACGCGAACACGGAAAATTTCCGGTCTTCGCAGGTCGCGACGGCAGACTCAGCCTATATTAATGAAATCGGCCAGGCCACTCAGGCCACCGCCACCTACGCCCCGCCCCGCCCGGGCGCGGTCGCTCCGGCCCAGGGCGGCGATGATGTTTCCTTCAGCTCCGGCTATGCGGAAACGTCCAATACCGACCCGGCCAATGAACGGATTAATCAAATGAGCGCCTCCGCCGCCTACAGCCTGAACGCCGCCGCCGTCCGGACCGCCGATCAGATGAACGGCACCCTCATCGACCTCCAGGGATAACTCCGTTTAGTGTCGATAAGTACCGCACGCATCAGGCCGCCGTCCCCGGCGGCCTTCTTCGTTTCACGTTTTTCACGGTAATTTTCATTGCGAAACGTGATGGTCGGCCGTATAGTGGTTCCTTGAAAGTGCTTACCATACCCTCTCACACATTCTCAATATTGTGGATACAATATGTAATCATATCGTTCGGGCCACTTTCGGGAGATCGTCAATTATGATTGTTCTGGTCGTCAACTGCGGGTCTTCATCCATTAAATACCAATTGTATGAAATGCCGGAAAAGAAGGTGCTGGCGAAGGGCCTTGCCGAAAAGGTCGGCGAAGGCGACTCCATCCTCACCCACCGCCGGGGCGAGGAAAAGTTCGAAATCCGCCAGTCCATCCCCAACCACAAGGTCGGTATTGAACTCATCATCGGCTGCCTGACCTCGCCGGAAATGGGCGTCCTGACGACGGTCAAGGAAATCAGCGCCGTCGGCCACCGGGTCGTCCACGGCGGCGAAAACTATTCGGCCGCCATCCGTATCGATCAGGAAGTGCTGTCCTGCATCGAGGAATGCGCCGATCTGGCGCCGCTGCACAACCCGCCGAACCTCATCGGCATCAACGAATGCCGGAACGCCCTCCCGGGCGTGCCGATGGTGGCCGTGTTCGACACCGCCTTCCACCAGACCCTCCCGAAGGAGGCGTTCCTCTACGCGCTCCCGTACGAGACCTACGAAAAGTACCGCATCCGGAAATACGGCTTCCACGGCACCAGCCACGCCTACATTACCAGCCGCGCCGCCGCCATCCTCGGAAAACCGGCGGCCGAAGTGAACCTCATCACCTGCCACCTCGGGAACGGCTGCTCCATGGCGGCGGTCCGGGGCGGCAAGTCCGTCGACACGACGATGGGCTTTACCCCGCTGGCCGGCCTTATCATGGGAACGCGCTGCGGCGACATCGATCCGGCGATCATCCCCTTCCTCGTGTCGAAGCCGGAATATTCCAAGGTTTCCGACATCGACAAGATGATGAACAAGCAGTCCGGCCTCCTCGGCGTCAGCGGCGTGTCGAACGACATGCGGAACCTCGAAGCCGCCGCCTCGAAAGATCCGAAATCCCGGGCCAAACTGGCTATCGACATGTTCTGCTACCGGGTGAAGTCGTACATCGGCGCCTACCTCGCCGTTCTCGGCCGGGTCGACGCCATCTGCTTCACCGGCGGCATTGGCGAGAACGGACCCAGGGTCCGCGCCGCCAGCGTGTCGAACCTGGAAAACTACGGCATCGCCCTCGACCCGGAAAAGAACAAGGACGCCCGGGGCCGCGAAGTCGATCTGTCGATGGACGGGTCGAAAATCAAGATCCTCGTCATCCCGACGGACGAAGAGGGCTGGATTGCCGAAGAGACGTACAACCTCTGCAAGTAACCCCGACTCGGCGCTTGTATGAACGACCAGTCATTATTGCCTTTACGGGAAAAGCCCGGACCAAGCGTCCGGGCTTTTCTCTGAATGGGCTTTTCCCGGGTTATCGGGGACGTTTTACAAAAGGAGAACCGCCATGCTCGTACCGATGGGTGACCTACTCCGCCGCGGCCAGCGGGAAGGGTATGCCGTGCCAGCCTTCAATTTCTACAACCATCCGACCGCCCAGGGAATCGCCTTCGAGGCGGAAAGCCGGGAGTCCCCGGTCATTCTCATGGTATCCGGCCGCTATGTCGACTTTATGGGCGTGCGGCACGCGGCGGCGCTGGGCCTGCAGGCGGCGGAAGCGGTGCGGACGCCGGTGGCGGTGCTCCTCGACCACGGCGCCACGCTGGAACTGGCCGAGGACTGCATCGCCGCCGGCTTCTCCTCCGTCATGATAGACGGGTCGCGGTTGACGATTGCCGATAACACCGCCCTGACCCGGGCGGTGGTCGAATTCGCCCATGCCCGGGGCCTCAGCGTCGAGGCCGAACTGGGCGCGGTCGGCGTTATCGACGATGCGGTCTATGGCGCCGAAGACGCTTTCAAACTCACCCTTGTCGATCCGGACCAGGCGGCGGCATTCGTCCGGAACACCGGCATAGACGCCCTGGCGCCGGCCATCGGCACTGTCCACGGCCTGACAAAGCTCGAGCCGAGGCTCGACCTCCGCCTCCTCGAACGCGTGCGCCAGGCCGTCGACATTCCTCTTGTCCTCCACGGCGGTTCGGGGTTGTCCGACGAGACGGTGCGGACGATAATCGCCATCGGCGTCAGCAAGGTCAACGTCGGCACGGAAATCAAGGTGGCATGGCGGGACGGGCTTCAGGAGTACTTCGCGACAGAGAAGTATGAGCCGCGCCTCGCCTCGGAGGCGGCGCTGGCGGCGGTGCGGAAGACGGTTAGCCATAAGATTGACGTGGCCGGTTCGGCCGGAAAAGCGTGACTGGAAGCTGTTTCATACCTGGTATCGTCAATCGGAGACGTGGAATTGCCGGCGGCAGGCTTATTTTTCGCCCGGTGTTTTGGGGCGGAAAATACGCCGAGAGCCGGATTTGACGAAGTATACGGCGACGAGACCGGTTATGAAACAGCTTCTGGAACAACGTGGACCTGTACCGACGCTCCCCAAAGCGCGGTTATCCCCGCTGTGTACACGGCATTTCCGGTCGTTCGGATGCGGTTGGGTGAGAGCCAGGAGATACTGTGCGGCGCGCCCGTCGCGATGTGAAAGGTGTTTTCAATGCATTCCCGTTCTCCTGTCAGCCTCGAGACGGCGACATGGTTATTACTCGAAGCGGCCGCCCGGGTCGGCGACGTCGAATCGCTGCCGCTGGCCCGGGCGGTCCGGCGCGTCGCGGCCGAGCCGGTCACCGCCGTGACGGCGCAGCCGCCGTTCGACCGGTCGCCCCTGGACGGTTATGCCTTCCACCACGCCGACCTCGCCGGCGTCACGGCGGCGGCACCGGTCCGGCTGCCGGTGAGCCAGCTTATCCACGCCGGAGACGCGCCTACGCCCCTTCGGCCGCACAGCGCCGCCCGCATCATGACCGGGGCGCCGCTGCCGCCCGGGGCCGACTGCGTCGTCCGCCAGGAAGACACGGACATGGGGGATATTGCCGTCGCCATCCGTGTCCGCCACGACCGCCACCAAAACGTCGTTTTCAAGGGCGAATTCGTCCGCCCCGGCCAGCCTCTCGCCCACCCGGGCGACGTGTTCGACCACGCCCGGATAGCCCTCCTGGCCGGCCAGGGATACGGCGCGGCAACGGTATATCGGCGGCCGCGCATCGCCGTCGTGTCAACCGGATCGGAACTGGCTACCCACGGCGGAACGCCCGGGCCGGCGGGAATTTTCGATTCGAACGGACCGATGGTCGCCGCCCGCATCGATGAACTGGGCGCCGTCGTGACGGCGGCCCGCACCGTTCGGGACGACCCGGCCGTCATCGCCGACGTACTCCAGGAACTCCTCGCCGACGCCGACGCCGTCGTCACCACCGGCGGCGTGTCGGTGGGACTTCGTGACGCCATGCCTGACGCGGCCCGGCTGCTCCGGGCGGACACGTTGTTCCACGGCGTCGAGGTTATGCCGGGAACGCCGGCCATGGGCCTGAATGTCGGCGGTAAGCCGGCCCTGTGCCTGTCCGGCAATCCTTTCGCCTGTTTCGTGACGTTCGAACTCCTGGCCGCGCCGCTTCTCCGCCGCCTGGCCGGACGGGTTGACGCGGAAAACCTTCGGACCGTCGCCAGGCTAGAGGAAAAGTTTTCGAAAAAAAGCCGGTTACGGCGCTTTGTTCCGGCCGTCGTCCGGGGGGGACGGGTCGGCTTCACCGGCGACGTCGGCAACCGCGCCCTTGTCAGCCTTGTCGGGGCAAACTGCCTGGTCGACGTCCCGGCCGGCTCGGACGGCGTTCCGGCCGGACGGGAAGTGGAACTTATCCTTATGGAAACCCGATCATGACCGTGTCCCGGAGAGGCCCCGTTGACATGGTAAATTTCGACGCCGCCATCATCGCCGGCGGCGGCGCCCGGCGCTACGGCGGCGTGGACAAGCCGCTCCTGACAGTGTCCGGGGAAACGATCCTCGACCGTCTCGGCCGCGAACTGGCGTCGGCGGCGAACCGCTTCCTCGCCCTCGACCGGCCCGGCCGCTACCGGCTTGACGGCTGGCAGGAGGTGATCGATCCGTTGCCCGGAATGGGACCGCTGGCCGGCATCGTCGCCGCTCTTCGGGAAGCGCGGTCCGACTGGTTGTTCGTCGCCGCCGCCGACATGCCCCGCTTCCGCCGTCCGCTGGCCGATTACCTGTTTGGCTATTGCCGACCGGACGTCAGGGCGGTGTCGGCACTGGACCGGAGCGGACGCGAACATCCGCTTTGCGGTTTCTACAACCGGCGCGCCCTGCCGGTCCTTGAACAGGCCCTGGCGGACGGCCGCCTCCGCCTCCGCGACATTCTTGAGGAACTGGAGGCGCTCCCTGCGTCCCTCCGCCACACCGTTTTCCCGGACGCTGTCCTCACGAA
>JAJQFC010000244.1:0-5715 GCA_021201355.1 Planctomycetaceae bacterium
GCTGCGACAATTCGAACTGGATCTGTCCCGGCGCCGCCGTGCCTTCGCCGGCCGATCCGGCGGGAGCGCGGGCGGCGGTCGGCGTCTCCCGGCCCGATCCGGTGTCCCGGTTGCGGCGGCTGCCATTCAGGCTGGCGGCCGGCACCGGGTTGAGGGGCTGGTAGTCGAATTCCTGATCCCGATACGATTGGCTGGCCGCCGCGCCGCCGCCGCCGGTGCCGGACCCGAGAACGCGGACATGATCGTTCCCGGAAAAAGCGACCTTGGCCATGATGCCCATTTCGAGGAGGCGGTTTTCAATGTCCCAGCGGGTGATATTCCGGGGCTCGCCATGGGACGGCGCCGGACCGAGAATGGTGGCGGCGACCTCCCGTACCTGATCCTGCGGCCCGTCGACGCGGGCAATATCGCCGATACGGATGTATTTACCGGCGCTTTGCGCCTCCCGGCGGATAATCACCACCACTTCGGCCCAGGCCAGGGTGGTGGTTAACAAGAGGAAAAGGATAAGGATAGACGATTTCCAACGCATGTTTCGGCGTACCTTTCCGGGGGTCGTTCCTGTCCATACCGGTTTTGTGTGCAAGTCAAATGCCAGCCCGTCGACGCCGCCCGGCGGGAAAACGCTCCGGCCAGGGGCCACACCATTCATCGACCGATAATGCGCCGGTCGTGCAGCCGAATTTCCCCGGGACGGCAAAAAAAGGCGGAAAACGTCGGTCCGGCGGCACGTTATCGGAACAAAAAAGTTTATGCCGCGGTCAACTTCTTGCCGCTCGACGAAAAGACGCTACAATGGCCGGAGTACTTCGGAATTATGGTTTGTGCAAAGCCGTTTCATAAACTTTTTGGGAGGATATCTGGTATGAGGACATGTCTTGTAGCGATGATGGTGGCGTTATTTACCGCGTGCGCGTTTGCCGGCGACATTAATTTACCCGCTCCGCAAAAGAGCGGCGGCCCGGACCTTTTGACCGCCATCGATCAGCGGCAATCGGCCGGCGGCACCGCGTTCCCGAGCGGCGCGTTGACGAACGACGACCTATCCACGCTCCTCTGGGCCGCTTCCGGAAAGAACCGGGACGGCGCCAAGTGGACCGTGCCGATGGCGATGGGCCGTCCGCCGTATTGCAAAATTTTCGTGACGAACGAACGCGGCGTCTACCTGTACGAATGGAGCAGCCACACCCTGAAACACATCAGTGAAGCCAAGGTCCACAGCCTGATTCCGCAGCAGAACTTTGCCAAAAACGTGCCGTGCAACATGTATGTGGTGGTGGACGGCCAGGCGCTCAGCGAATTCCAGGGTCCGCGAGCCGCCGAATTCGGTCCGCTTCTTGCCGGCATGATGGCGCAGAACGTCTATCTTGCCAGCCAGGCGGTCGGCGTCGGGGCGCGGCTGATCTATTCCATAGACCGGGACCAGGCGGCGAAACATCTGCAATTGCCTGCCGGCGATACGGCGCTGTTCGCCATTTGCCTGGGCAAATATTAATTCTGTACCGTAATAAGACCAAGGTCGGGTAACCGGGCTACCGAGCAGTTACGGGGAAACGATAGTGGATTGTAAAACTGTGCGTCCCCGGTGTGCACACCGCGTTAGCCGGGAGAAAACAACACGAACGCCGGTCGGGACATGTCCCGGACCGGCGTTTCTTATTCCGGCACCTGGTAACCAGATGCCTCGTACACTCTATGGCCTGTATGAACTCGGCCCGGAATACACGGGCTTTGACCTGGAGAAAAATCCCGCAGGGGACGGAACGCCGATCAAAGCCCTTAAATGGTTGCGCCTAGAAGACCGTCACATGCCAGTGTTGACAGCCGCCGTATGTAAACTGAAAAATGCAATAATGTTTGAAATAGAACGGCATCAGATTGAGATGCAAGGAGCACTAGGCGTCGGGTCGAGTGATCAAAGACAAGAGCATGATATGCGATGTATCGCGACTCATTTCAGGTGTATAGTTAGTATATTCCAAAAAACCAAAAAGTAAAGGGTCTCCCCAAATTTTTTTGCATAGTTCCCCACTCCTACCGAACGGCCTCTCTCATAACCCGGTGTGCAGCGTGATGATGCACACTATAAATTTTCCGACCGACTGTTCGGAATTTTTTCGCATTCTTGCCGTGGAAAAGCATGCTGGTATACTGAAGGAAGGGGAGGGTGAATGGAGCACGGGCACTGTCCGTGACGCCGCGCCCTACCGGTGGCCGACCGTTTGCGCCCGCACGCGGCCGAATTTCGTCGGCGGGTGGCCGAACCCGCCGGCAGGTGGTCGCTCCAAGTATTTCCGGCCGCGGCAGCCGAACCCGGCGCGTACCTGACATGCTCCAAGGCGTTTAGGGGCAATGGCTTTTATGAGAGGCTGGACGTTATGACCGCCAATCGGACTCTGGGCATTACCGGCATGACCTGCGCCGCCTGCGCCAGACGCATTGAAAAAGTGGTGGGCAAACTCCCCGGGGTCGATGCCGCCGCCGTCAACCTCGCCACGGAAAAACTGACTGTCAGTTTTGACGATGCCGTCGTCGGCGAACAGGTCATCGAATCGGCAATCGAACGGGCCGGGTTCGGCGTCACCCATCCGGAAGAATCCGAGGCTACCGTCCCCATTGCCGGAATGAGCTGCGCCGCCTGTGCCGCCCGGCTGGAACGGGTTATCGGGAAACTTCCCGGCGTCACGTCGGCGTCGGTCAATTACGCCACAGAAAAGGCGGTGGTGAAATACGACAAGACCGCCTTCCGCCCGGCCGCCCTTCGGGAAGCGGTGGCGAAGGCCGGGTTTTCCGTCGTCGACATCGAGACTACCAGCCAGTCGGACGCCGACGCCGCCCGGAAACAGGCGGAAATCCGCACCATGTGGCGGAAATTCACCATAGCCGCCATCTTCGCGGCGCCGCTCCTCTACATTGCCATGGGCAGCATGATCCCCGGGGTGCCGTTTCCGGCGTTTCTCTATCCGGCCGGCCATCCCCTTCGTTTCGCCCTTGTCCAACTGGTCCTGACGATTCCCCTGGTGATTGTCGGCCACCGGTTTTACACGGTCGGCTTCCGGCTCCTGGCCCAGCGGTCGCCGAATATGGACTCCCTCATCGCCGTCGGCACCTCGGCAGCCATTCTCTACAGCCTTTATTCCGTCTACCGCATATGGCAGGGGGACGGCCATGCCGTTCACGGCCTCTATTTCGAATCGGCCGGGGTTATCATCACCCTGATTCTCCTCGGGAAATCCCTGGAGGCGGTATCGAAAGGGAAGACCTCCCAGGCGATCCAGACCCTTATGGGCCTTGCCCCGAAAACCGCCCGGCTGGAACGGGACGGCGTCGAAATCGAAGTTCCGCTGGACGACGTCCTCGTCGGCGACATCGTCGTGGTCAGGCCGGGCGAGAAGATCCCAGTGGACGGCACCGTCGTCTCGGGCGAGACCAGCGTTGACGAAGCCATGCTGACGGGCGAAAGCATGCCGGTCGGGAAAAAGGCCGGCGACGCGGTGATTGGCGCGTCCATCAACAAGAACGGACGCATCCTGTTCCGGGCCGAGCGGGTCGGGGCCGACACCGCCCTCGCCCACATTATCAAACTGGTCGAGGACGCCCAGAATTCGAAAGCGCCTATCGCCCGCCTGGCCGACGTCGTCGCCGGCTATTTCGTCCCGGCCGTCATCCTTATCGCCGTCGTCGCCGCCGTTGCCTGGTGGCTGGGGACCGGGGATTTTCCATTTGCCCTGTCCATCTTTATTTCGGTCCTGATTATCGCCTGCCCGTGCGCCCTTGGCCTCGCCACCCCGACCGCGATCATGGTCGGCACCGGCGTCGGCGCGGAGAACGGCATTCTCGTGAAGGGTGGCGCCGCCCTCGAGTCGGCGAACGCCATCGGCGCCGTCATCCTCGACAAAACCGGCACCATTACGGAAGGGAAACCGACCGTCACCGACGTCCTGACCGGCGACGGCATAAGCCGGGACGACCTCCTCCTTCTCGCCGCCGCGGCGGAAAGGGGATCGGAACACCCGCTTGGCGAAGCCGTTTTCCAGGCTCTCCCGGAGGGGATCGACCTCCCGCACCTGGACCGCTTCGCCGCCGTGCCGGGGCGGGGCATCGACGCCGTGGTCGGCGGCCGGGCCGTCCTGATCGGGAACGCCCGCCTAATGGACGAACGCGGCCTCGACGCCGGAACCTTCGCGGACAGCGCCATCGCCCTCGCCGCCGACGGCAAGACCGCCATGTTCGTGGCGGTGGACGGCCGGGTGGCCGGGCTGATCGCTGTCGCCGACGTGGTCAAACCGACCAGCGCCAGGGCGGTGGCTGTTTTGCGGCGGATGGGCATCGAAGTCACCATGCTCACCGGCGACAACCGGCGGACGGCGGACGCCATCGCCCGCCAGGTCGGGGTCGACCGGGTCTTGGCCGACGTCCTGCCGGGCGACAAGGCCGGGGAAGTCAAACGCCTGCAGGAAACCGGGAAGCGGGTTGCCATGGTCGGCGACGGCATCAACGACGCGCCGGCTTTGGCCCAGGCCGATGTCGGCATAGTCATCGGCACCGGCGCCGACGTGGCGATGGAGTCGGCGGATATCGTCCTTATGCGGAGCGACCTCATGGACGTTCCGGCTGCGTTCGAGTTGTCCCGGAAGACTATTAAAAACATCAAGGAAAACCTGTTCTGGGCCTTCCTGTACAACACCCTCGGGATCCCCGTGGCGGCCGGCGTGCTCTACCTGTTCGGCGGGCCGCTCCTGAACCCGATGCTGGCGGCGGCGGCGATGTCCCTGAGTTCCGTATCCGTTCTCGGGAACGCCCTGCGGCTCCGCCGTTACAATCCCCGGAAGGCGGTGGCGGCGGCGGACTGATCGCCACGCCGCGTGGATCACGGGGTAGCGTAAATCGATGCGGGGTAAAGGGATTGGTATAAAAAAGTTTGGCGCCGGCCGCGTTTCCGGGCTGGACGGCGTGCGAATCGTCATTACAATCGTGGCCTCCAGGCGCACGGCCGTTGCAGCGTCCAACCGTGGCTTCAGGGCTTAGGCCGTGGTGACGTAACAAACGTCGCCTCACGTGAAAGGCCGTCGCGACGTTCTTTCCACTGCCGCGCCGCATGGTCATAATGCATCGCGGCGGGGAAATGCACGCGACAGAGTGTCAGGTGGATATCGTTCGAGGAACGCTTATTAGGGAGGGGTACTCATGATTACAGGGAAAAACGGCTTGCGGGCCGCCTGGCTCGCGGTGGCGCTGTGCCTCACCGTGACGGCGGCGCAGGCGGCGACGCGTCAGGACGTGGTAAACCGGCTTGAGTATTTCCGGCAGTTTTTCGTCGATTTCCAGTATGCGCCGGACAGCGCCATCCCGGGCGACCTCCTCGCCAACTGCCACGGCGTCATCATCGTCCAGCAGTACAAGGCCGGCTTCATCTTTGGCGCCAAGGGCGGCGACGGCGTCATCTTCATGCACGACCGCGCCACCGGCGGCTGGACCGGTCCGGCCTTCATCACCATGGCCGAAGGCAGTTTCGGCTTCCAGATTGGCGGCCAGGCCATCGACGCCATCATCCTCATCATGAACGAGACCGGCGTCGACATGCTGCTCCGGAGCCGCTTCTCGATAGGCGTCGACGCCTCCGCCGCCGCCGGGCCGGTGGGCCGGAACGTCTCCGCCGCCGTCGGGCCGGGGACGGCGCTCCTCACCTATTCCCGGGCCAAGGGGCTCTATGCC
>JAJQFC010000244.1:5725-16110 GCA_021201355.1 Planctomycetaceae bacterium
CGATTCGTACAACCGCCTGTTCTACGGCCGCGACGTGACCCTGAAGGACATCATTCTTAATAAACAGGTGCACGTCCCCCGGGAAGCCTTCCCGATGATCGAGACGCTCACCTCCTACGCCACCGCCAACACCGCTACGATTGATCCCTACGGCGCGACTCCCCCGGTCGAAAACCGGTCGGTCCTCGACCGCGAAGCGGCCGAAGCGGCCCGCCGGGCCGACATGGCGGCGGAAGAAGCGCGCCGCGCCGCCGCCGCCGCCGAAGCGGCTGCCGAACGGGCGAGTCGGGGATATTGATCGGCGCAGCGGTGGTGCGGTTGCTGTAAAAAAACAAAACAGCACGTGGTGGGGTTAGTCAGGTCGAAAGATGAACCGGCGTGGAACTGGACGGCTATGAATTTATCGACAGCGGCAACGGCCGGCGGCTGGAACGTTTTGCCGGCGTCGTTGTCGACCGTCCGGCCCCGGCGGCCGTGTGGACGCCAGACCGTTCCGAACAGGTATGGCGTAATGCCGATCTCCGGTTCGACCGGGACAGCAAGTGGACAGGCGAGGCCCCGTCCGACTGGCGGCTCGGTCTTGGTTCCCTGACCCTGACGCTCCGGCCCGCCGGGGAGGGCAGGTCGGCGTTTTCCCTGAACACGTCCGGGTCGGGGAGACGTTGTCCGCCGATATCCGGAACGACCTTCCGCTGTCGGTCCTGAACCTCTTTGCCCACACCGGCCTTGTCACCCTGATGGCGGCGCGGACGGAAGGGGTGTCGGTGACCCACGTGGACGCCGCCCCGGCGTCGGTGCGCCAGGCCCGTGAAAACGCGCTTCTTTCCGGGCTTCAGGACAGGCCAATCCGCTGGATTATGGATGACGTTCTCGCCTTCCTTCGCCGCGAGGTGCGACGCGGCCGGCGCTACGGGGTGGTCGTCGCCGATCCGCCGGCCTTCGGCCGGAGCCGGAAGGGCGGGGAGTGGAAGTTCGGCCGCGACCTGCCGGGCCTTCTTGAAACTGCCGGAGAGCTCCTCACCGAACCGCCGGGGCGAATGTACCTGACCTGCCACGAAGAGGGGGTTGGACGGGATGACGTGACCGCCACCGTCCGGTCCGTCCTGGGCGGGCAGGCAGAGGCGGAACTGCTGCATCTGGACCCGGAAGGCGGCGGCCGGGCGTTGCCGGCCGGGGTTCTGGTGCGGTGGAACCGGTAACCGGACGACCGGCCTCGTGCCGGTGTCGGCTGTCCGTGGTTTTCGCGTGATCTTTGGCGGGATGACAGAGGTACGTGGCGACGCCCGCTGGCGCGGAGTCGCGGCGAGATATCAACACCGCCTCCTTAATCCTGGACGCTGTCGCCGGTTTCGGGCGGCGGCGCTTTTCGTCCCACCTCCGAGCATTTCCATTTGATATAGAGAATCACCACCAAACCGGCCCCGCCGATCACCCACAGGGTGGCGTTCCGCATGTGCTCGTGGAGAAGATCCTGGTTCTGCCCGACCAGCCAGCCGATGACGGTGAGGATGGTTATCCACAACGCCGCGCCGAAGGTGGTGAAAAAACAGAACCGTCCGAGCGGCATCCGGGAAATCCCGGCCGGAAGGCTGATAAGCTGGCGGATAACCGGTATGAGGCGGCCGACAAAGGTGGTTATTTCGCCGTGGGAGGCGAAAAAGCGTTCGGTCCGTTCCAGGTGTTCCGGTTTCAGGAAAACGTACTTGCCGAACCGGAGGAGGAACGGACGGCCGAAGCGCAGGGCGAGGAAATAATTGAACAGGGCGCCGAGAAGGCTCCCCGCCGTCCCGGCGAGGATGACCGGAAGCCAGGACATCTGTCCTTCGTGGATAAGGTATCCGGCCGGCGGCATCACCAGTTCACTGGGGAAGGGAACGAGGGAACTTTCCACTGCCATAAGGAAGACGATGCCGGGATAGCCGAGGGTGAGGACGGTATTGGCGAGCCAGACGCAGAACACCGTTGTCCAGGTGGCGAGGAATTCCAGGATCACGGTGCCTTTGTCGCGAAACCAGTCGAGCATGAATTGGGTCTTCCTTACGAGTAAGCATGAAAAAGCGGTAAAACGGATACCGGATTGTATCGAAAAAGGGGATAACTTGCCATGAAAAAATATCCGACAAGGCTTTACCTTGTCGGACAGTAAGTCCCTCTTCATCGTTGGCCGGGCAGGCTCGAAGCGTGCCCATGTCCGGCTAGCTCCGGTCAGGCCAGTTCGATTTCCGGGTCTATGGCATGGGTTATGCCGCCGTACTGTTTGGCGCCGGGGACGTCGTAGGGGGTGACGGTTTCATCCTCGTCGTCGCTCTTCCCCATGTCGGACAGGCCGCGTCCCTGGAACAGGCCGTAGTGATCGACCAGTTCCTTGAGGCGGCCGTACTTCTCGTCCTCGTCGTCGGCGCCGGCAACGGCGTCGTTGATTTCGTCCATCGCCTTCAAAATCTTCGCCGCCTTCTCTTCATTTTCCGGGAGGTTGGTGACTACGAGTTTGCCGTTGTCGTCGACCTCGACTTCGACCTGCGGGTCGAGGATGCCCTTGTCCTCGAGGAGGCCGTTTACTTCCACGGACATTTCGTCGAGCAGTTCCGCCTCCTTCTTCGGGGACGAGAGGCTGACTTCGCCCGACCTGTTTTCCCGGCCGATTGAAACGACCGCCGTGGCGTCGGGGGCGGCTTCGTCGCCGTACTCCAGCTGGTAGTCGCTCATGAGCCGGTTCATCGCCTCCTCGAACAGCATGACGTCGCCGCTCTCGGTGGTGGTGTCCATCATTTCCTTGATTATCCGCTCGATAATCTCCTTGCCTTCCCGGTCCTTTTTCGGATCGATGGCGACGTTGCCGGTGACGGTGATCTGCTTGTCGGAGGAAACGGAAATTTCTACCCGGCTGACATCCATCATCAGGTGTTCCCTGGGAATCGGGTTGCCGTCCATGTCGGTCGGGAGTTTTTCTGTCTCGGTGCCCTTGACCTCCCGGTTGGCCCACATGAAAGTTTCCCGGATATCCCGTTCCGCCTTCCGGATCATCGTTTTCAGGGTGCCTTCCGGATCGGCGTTGGCCCGGGAGTCGGTGACGACAGCGACGCCCTTCGGATCCTGGAGGTCGAAGAGGAGGCCGGCCAGTTCGTCGTCGAAGTGTTCCACTCCAGCGTTCGATTCGACTATCGGCTGGCCGTTTTCGTCCCGCTTTACCGTCATGTCAAGATTGGCGGTGCCGTCTCCGTCGTTTTGCGTGACTTTCTCCATCGCCTCCTTCAGGGTCAGGCCGGTCTCGTGCTTGAATTCGCTTGACGCCTTCCGCATGGCGGCCTGGTTGTCCCTGACCTTTTCGAACAGGCCTTTTTTCTTGTTGAGGACGTCTTCTATTTCTTTCCGAAGCTTCGGATCCTGGACGCCGGCAACGGCTATTTTCCCGCTGGAATTGGTCTCGAGTTTTATCTTGTCCTTGGCGCCGAGTTTGATGCCATTCTGCTTCAGGATGGCGTTGATGTGGCTGTCCAAATCCCGCTTGGACGCCGTCAGTTCCTGTAGGGTAGTCCGTAGGGCGTTGGAGATGACGGAATCGCCTTCGCCCGGCTTATTCAGCGCAGTGGACAGGTCCAAAGCTTCCGGAGAAATGACGGCGCGGTCGAATTCCCGTACCACAAGCGGCATGTCCGTCGTGCCGAGATGGTTCGATTCGGCCCGCCGCTGGCGGAAGCCTTCCGTCTGGCCGGCTATCGTATGGGAGGCGGCGGAGTTGACGGTCATGGACATGGGTATCTCCTCGCAGTGCGTTTCGGGCACGCAGTCGGCGGCGCCGGGCGGCCGGCAGGACGGACAGCCGCGTTCCGAATTCTCCGGGAAATGCAAACGGCGGCGGCGTTCGTTACCCGGTTGAACCGCCGTTCTCCCGGTCAGGCATAGACGTCGACGCGGGTTTCCTGGTCCATGAGCCGGAGCGGGTTTTCGTCCCGTTCCCGGACGGCGGCCGGTGTTGGCGTCGTGTCGGCTCTGGTCACGGTGGACTTGGCTGCGACGCCGTAGGCCGTCTCCGTCACCTCGCCGGACTCTCCGGGTTCTTCGGCGGATTTCTTCGCCGCCTCCCGTATGGCATTGATGCCGCCGTCCTGGAAGACGGCATGATGATCGAGGAGCGAACGGAGGGCGCCGTAGGTCTTATCGTTCGTGTCGGCGTTTTTCACGCCGGAATTTATCATTTCAAGGGCCTGGAGAATCTTTTCCCGCTCAAGCTCGTCTTCGGGCAAATTGGTTATGGTGATGGTGCCGTTTTCGTCGACGTCGACCTCGAATCCGTCGCCGACGTCGATGTCCATGTCCGAGAGGAGGGTGTTTACTTCGAGGGCGACGTCTTCCCGGATTTCCTGTTCCTTTTCAGGGCTGGACAGGCGGACGGAACCGCCCGGGGCGTTCGCGCCGATTTCCAGGACGACGGCGGCGTCCGGCGCCGCGTCCGGGCCGAAGGAGTCCGAACATTCCATAAGGGCGCGGCCGGCGGCTTCGTCAAAGACGCTGTAGGTCCAGGTGTCGTCCTGCTGCGCCATCATTTCCTGCATGGCTTCTTCGATGATCCTCTTGCCCTCGGCATCGGACCGTGGGTCGTCAGCCACCGTGCCCTCGATGACGATTTGATGGTTCGAGTCGACGGTGATGGAGACGCCCGAGAGGTCGAGACTGTGCTTCGCCATGAATTCGTCGTCAAAGGCGCCGGCGGCGCCCATGGTTTCGGCAAGCCTGTCGTTATAGCCGTCGAAGGCCCTTTGGATGCCGGCTTTTGCGTCTTTCCCGAGTTTACGGAGGGTGCCTTCCGGATCGGCGTTGGCGCTGGCGTCCGCCGTGACTGTCACCCGGGACGCGCCGGTGTATTCCTTCAGGAGATCGACCATTTCCGGATCGCCGGAAAACAGTTCGAACGCCTGAAGCTCGGAATCGAGATCCATTTCGAGGTTGGGCAATTTGTCAAGGCCGAGGCCATACAGGTTTATATCCTCACCGGCTGCGACGCGGCCGAGGATGTTCATGTCGAGGATCGTTTCCTCGCGGAGGGTGGCGTTGAGGCTCCGCATGTCCTTGGCGTGTTCCTGGATTTTCTTGGCAAGGCCCTTTTCCTTGTTGAGGGCGGCCTCGACCGCCTTGCGCTTTTTCGGGTCTTTTATGCCGCCGGCGTAGATGGTGCCGTCCGATCCGACCTCGAGGCGGAGGCCGTCGGCGGAACTGAGGTTGATGCCGGCCTTCCGCATGACGGCCTGGACGTGGCTGTCCAGATCGTTTTTCGCATCGACGAGGGCGCCGAGCTTTTCCTTGAAATCCTTCTTAACCTGGGCGAACTCTTCAGGCGTGCGGTCGTTTCTGGCATTGAACGGTTTGGGCTCTTCTTCCATTGGAGCAAGTTCCACCTGGACGGGGCCCCCGTTTTGTAACGAGAGATCAAGGCCGATCTTTTTCGCATCGGCGCTGGTGTACCAGGTGTCGTACTGCCGGTACTTGTCGGGGTTCCGTTCGTATTCGGACTGAGTTTTCAGTTTATCCCGGCGGAAGGTCAATTTTTCGGGGACGGCCGGGGTGGTGCGCGCCTCATAGGGTTTTTGGACAAACCCGGAGTACGGACTGGCGGCGGAAGAGACGTTCATGGTACGTTCATCCTCTGAATCCGGTCGGCATCGCCGAAGGTCGAAAGGGCTTCGGCACAACCGTCCCTGGCCGTGCCGCTCCGTATTGACATAATCGGACGTCACCAGCCGGACTTGAGGGCTGACCGGCGGGATAGTTGCCATGATTTTACCGGTAAAAGTCACCAGGCCGTGTATCTTCCGCGTATCGGGTGGTTTATGAGAAACCAGACAGGTTCAACCATAACCGGAAATCGTACCAGCCATTCGCCGTGACGGGACGGATTCCGCTTGACCCGGCCGCGCCGGCGGTATAATGAATGAAGTCTTTGCCTGCCCGCGATGGGGTGGTCCGCCGGGTGACGCGGGCGGGACCGGCTGGCGGGGCCGACACGTATACCTTGATGAACGGGATTTTCCCGTTTAACCCGGGTCTACCCTCACTGTTTGAACAGGACTTCCATGCCTGAAACCACTATCCATACCCTGAAAAACGCGCCAAACTTCCGCGACGTCGGCGGCCACCTGACGACGGACGGCCGCCGGGTCAGGACCGGCCTCGTGTTCCGGTCGGACGACCTGTACGATATCACGGACAAGGGCCTCCGCACCCTGACCGGCCTCGATATCCGGTTCATTATCGATTTCCGCACCGCCGGCGAAGTCGCCACCCTGCCGGACCGCCGTCCGGCCAGCCTCAAGGAACACCGGAACATCCCGATAGACCCGGGCCGCCTGATGGGCCTCGCCGCCGACCCGCACCCGACGGCGGACAAGAACATCGGCCTTATGGTGAGTTGCTACCGGGAACTGGCGTACGACTACCGGCCGAGCTTCCGGGAGTTTTTCCAGGTTCTCGCCGATCCCCGGAACGTCCCCCTTCTTTTCCACTGCACCGCCGGCAAGGACCGGACCGGTTTCGCCGCCGCCCTGTTTCTCTCGGCCTGCGGCGTGGACCGGGAGGCGGTGATGGCGGAATACCTGTCGTCGAACAAATACCTGGCGGAAAAATACGTCGAGGGCATCGACTACGACGAGGTGTGGAAGCCGCTGTACCAGGTGCGTCCGGAATACCTCGACGCCGCGTTCGAGGTCATCGATTCCCGCTTCGGCGGCATGACGTCGTATCTCGAGAAGGAAATGGAAGTCGATCTGCCGTCGTTCCGGGAGGCGTTCACCGAGCCGGCGTAATGCCGGAAAGGGCCGAACGTTTCGCGATTTGGCAGTCCCGTTCCGTAAAAGCACTGATTACAGACCCGCAATATCCAAAAAAAGCGGCACCTCCCCGAAGGTGGGAGGCGCCGCTTTTTAGGTATAACCACCGCATTTTCGGTGCATGGCGGACTCGACTAAAACGCCGGGACGATGCCCCTCGGCACCAGTTCGGTCTCGATATACGCCTTTACTTCGGGCGAA
This sequence comes from Planctomycetaceae bacterium, assembly GCA_021201355.1. Lineage (GTDB taxonomy): Bacteria > Planctomycetota > SZUA-567 > SZUA-567 > SZUA-567 > JAJBSZ01. The sequence goes on from JAJQFC010000244.1 coordinate 12,748, forward strand.
TTGACGGCGCGGCGGAGCGCTTCGGCGGCGGCGGATTTTTCGTCCCGCTTCCGGATGGCGACGATGTTGACGTACGGCGAGTCCTTGCCTTCCATGACGATGGCGTCGCGGGCCGGATTCAGCCCGGCTTCGCCGGCGAAGTTGGTGTTGATGACGGACGCCGTAACGTCGTCCAGCGTCCGGGGGAGTTGAGCGGCGTCGATTTCCCGGAACGTGATGTTTTTCGGATTGTCCGTAATGTCCCGGACCGTCACCAGTTCGCCGTCGTTCAGCTTGATGATGCCGTTCTGTTCGAGCAGGCGGAGGGCGCGGGCTTCGTTTGTCGGGTCGTTCGGGACGGAAATGCTGTCGCCGTCCTTCAACTGGTCGAGGCTCGTGATTTTCCGGGAGTAGAGGCCAAGCGGTTCGATATGAACCTTGGCAATCCAGGCGAGGCCGAGCCGGCGTTCTTCATTCATGTTGTCGAAGTAGGGGATGTGCTGGAAGAAGTTGGCGAACAACTGGCCCTCCGCCAGCGCCATGTTCGGCTGGACATAGTCGGTGAAGTCGCGGATGACCAGCTCGTACCCGGCCTCGGCCATGAGCGGCTGGGCGACCTTCATGATGTCGTGGTGGGGAAACGGCGTGACGCCGACGACCAGCCTCTCGGCGCTCCGGCCGGCCGGGGCGACCATGGCCAGGAACAACGCGGCCAAAATGACCTTCTTCATTGAAAAGCTCCTTGTCTGTAGGGTGAATATTGTACGGAACTGAGAGACTCTGGTTTTTAAACGTCGTAGGCTATCATATGACTTCCGTCCCGCAGTGCAACCGGTTGTATCATTCTTTTACGCCGGAAGGGTGGGTCAGCGGAGTCGTTTGTAAACGAACGACGAGAGGGACTGCATGGCCTGGACCATGACGAGGAGGACGACGACAGAGTAGAACATGACGTCCCCTTGGAAACGGTAGTATCCGTACTTGACGGCCAAATCGCCGAGGCCGCCGCCGCCGACGGTGCCGGCCATGGCGGAATAGCCGAGGAGGGTGATGGCGAGGACGGCGATATTGAGGACGATGGCCGGAAGCGCCTCCGGCACCAGCACCCGCCAGATTATCTGCATGTCGGATGCGCCGAAGGACCGGGCCGCTTCGACAACGCCCTTGTCGACCTCGAGAAAACAGCCTTCGATTATCCGTCCGGCAAACGGCGCCGCCGCAATCGTCAGGGGAATGACCGCCGCGCTGGACCCGATGGTCGTCCCGAGGACCAGCCGGGTAAACGGCAGAAGGGCGATAAGAAGGATGAGAAAGGGAAAACTCCGGATCAGGTTCACCGCCACGTCGAGGACGTGGTAGACCCGGGGCCGGGGCCGGATACCCTGCGGGTGGGTGAGTATCATATAGACGGCGAGAATGAACCCGAGGGCGAGGGAGAGGACGGTGGACATGGCGACCATATAGACGGTCTCCACCGTCGCCGTCCAGAACTCGGGCCAGATATATTCAATGCGTTCGACCCAAGCGGCGAACCAGGTTTGCTGTTCCATTGTGACGTTCCTGATCTGTTTCAAACATATTCGAGGCGGCGGTCCGGCCGTCCCGACCGGTTATTCCCGCCCCAGTCCTTTTCGGATAATGGCCGATTTCCGCGTCCGGATGCCTTCCATAATGGCGGCGCCGGGGGCGCGCTCGTGCTGGCGCTCGGTGGCGCCGCTGCCGTCAAGGATCTGGTAATGCATGTCGATGCGGGAGAGGTAGTCCCGGACTGCCGGCAGGCTCGCTACCGGGATATTGATAATGAGAAAGCCGAACACGTCGTCGAGATAGCGTTCGAGCTTGCCGCCGACGATGGAGAAGTCGATGTCCAGTTCCCGGGCCATCCGGGTGATGACGGCGTCCTGCGATATTTCCCGGGGGAACATCAGTCGGACATTGACGCCGCCCGGGATCAGGGTGTATTCCTCCTCGATAAGCTTCCGGAAATTCTCCGGCGGCAGGAGGAACAGTTCTTCCGTCACCCCGAGAACCTGGCTGACGCCGCCGTCCAGGAGGAGCATACGGTGGCAGAGCCGTTTGACCACCTCCATCTGGTGGGTGACGACGATCATGGTGATGTTGAGGCGCTGGTTGATGTTTTCCAGAAGTTCGAGGATGGACGTCGTCGTCTTCGGGTCGAGGGCGGAGGTCGCTTCGTCGCAGAGAAGGATTTCCGGCCCGAGGGCCAGGGCCCGGGCGATGCCGACGCGCTGTTTCTGTCCGCCCGAGAGATTCTGGACCCGGGCGTTCCGCTTGTCCGTCAGGCCGACGAGGTCGAGGAGTTCCATGACGCGCGGTTCGATGTCCCTGGCCGGCGTTTTCCACACCCGGAGAGGGAATGCGACGTTTTCAAAAACGTCCTTCCGGTTCATCAGGTTGAAGGTTTGGAAAATCATCCCCATGCCGCGCCGGAGGTCGAGGAGTCCGGGCCGGTCGAGATCGCGGACCTCCCGGCCGGCGATGCGGACGCTGCCGTCCTGATAACTTTCAAGGCCGTTCAGGCAACGGAGCAGCGTCGACTTCCCGGCCCCGGAGTGGCCGACAATGCCGAAGACCTCGCCTTTGACGACTGTCATGTTGATGTTGTCGAGGACCAGGTGATCGCCGTAATATTTGCTGAGGCCCGTGACCGATATCATTGGTTCCATAATGGGTTTTTCGTAACCTTGTCTGTACGGGAAGGTCGTCCCGGAAAACGGATCCGGCCGCCCGGCACCCTCTCACTCCGGCGTGGAACGCTATCGTAATAAAACCGCGACGCCGCGTCGGCGGCGTCGCGCCATGATTTTCCCTCTACGAGCTTATGTGCCTGTTCCGCCGCCGATCCGGTCATGCCAGGAACGCCGCGGGCGGTGCGTCCAGCCGATACCAGTGTATGCGCCCGGTCGGTGCGGGCAAGGAAAAACTGCCTTGACGCCCGACCCGGTTTTTCCCGTATCCGCCCGTATTTTCCCGCCGCGTTCCCCGGAACTCCGCCTTCGCTCCGGACCCGGACGGCACCCCGACCGCTTTTTTCGAAAGACTCGGCGGATTCCCGGCAATACACTAACGTTCGGTCTATACTTCCAATTGGCTGGTCCGGCGCGTTTCCCGCCGGGCCAACGGAGGAGTCCCGTGGCAAAGCGCAAGAAAAAGAGCACCGTCATCGGTCTCGACCTCGGCGTCAGTTCGGTCAAGGCGGTGGAAATGGAACGCGTCGGCGAGGAGGTATCCATCACCAGTTGCTCCTACGAGGACGTCTCCGACCCGACCGCCTACACCGAGGCCATCCAGACCGTTCTCGAAGCCGGCGGGATGGTGCCGAAAAACGTCGTCGTCGGCATGAGCGGGCGGAGCACCCTCCTC
>JAJQFC010000106.1 GCA_021201355.1 Planctomycetaceae bacterium
ATTCGGCCGACGGCAGCGATTACTTCAAGCCCAAATCCGCCCAGTTCACCGGTTCCTACGGCACAATCGGTTCCGGCCTGAAGGTGAAGCTGGCCGACAAATTCATGTTTGAAGCGGCATACGATTTTACCTTCGGGGCCAAGTATCAAAATCACTCGGTCACCGGCGTCTTCGGAGTCTGTTTCTAGCATATTCAAGAAGACTCGTCGAGGCGCTTCCGTTGTTTTCACCGTGCTTCCATCGCCTCCACCTCGTACGTAAATCTTTATGCACGCTATGTTTAAGCGATCGTCAAAAATATCATTGACAGCCTGAAGAATTTAGGCATCATTTTTGATGTATCTGCTTGAAAAATTCTTCCATCGCGTACCCATATCTTTTCCAGCCGCCCGGCCGCGTTTTCGGTCATGGGCACCCGGAAGGTTGTACTGCGCGGTGGCTCCATGCCGCGTGCACAGGCCCGGCCTACTCATAACGGAAGTTTGTCCCAGACCCCAGGAGAAAAACCATGGCAGGAAGGTCAGACAACAAGACAATGCAGGATTGGGTGAAGGAAATGGCCGAAATGTGCCAGCCCGATTCGATTTACTGGTGCGACGGCAGCGACGAGGAAGCGGCCAAACTCACCAAGGAAGCGCTCGCCAGCGGCGAACTCATCGAACTGAATCAGGAACTCCTCCCCGGTTGCGTCTATCACCGCACAGCTCTCAATGACGTCGCCCGTACCGAAAACCTCACCTTCGTCTGTACCGACGTTAAAGACGACGCCACCCCCATCAACAACTGGAAGTCCCGCGAAGACGGTTATGCCGAATGCCGCGAATTCTTCAAAGGCTCCATGAAGGGCCGCACCATGTACGTCGTGCCCTTCTCCATGGGTCCGGTCGGCTCGCCGTTCGCCAAGTACGGCATCGAACTCACCGACTCCATCTACGTCGTTCTCAACATGAAGATCATGACCCACATGGGCCAGAAGGTTCTGGACGCGGTCGGCGCAAACGGAGAATTCACCAAGTGCCTCCACTCCAAGGCCCAGCTCGACCTCGAGAAGCGCCGCATCATGCACTTCCCGGAAGACAACACCATCTGGTCCGTCAACTCCGGCTACGGCGGAAACGTCCTTCTCGGCAAGAAGTGCCTCGCCCTCCGCATCGCCTCCTGGCTCGGCAAGAAGGAAGGCTGGATGGCCGAACACATGCTCATCCTCGGCGTCGAGTACCCGGACAAGCATATTGAATACCTCGCAGCCGCCTTCCCGTCGGCCTGCGGCAAAACCAACCTCGCCATGCTCATTCCGCCGGAAGGCCTCAAGGCCAAGGGCTTCAAGGTCTGGACCGTCGGCGACGACATCGCCTGGCTCCGCGTCGGCGAAGACGGACGCCTCTGGGCCGTCAACCCGGAAGCCGGCTGCTTCGGCGTCGCCCCCGGCACCAGCATGAAGACGAACCCGAACATGATGCTCGCCGTCCAGAAGAACACCATCTTCACGAACGTCCTCCTGAAGGACGACGGCACCGTCTGGTGGGAAGGCCACGACGATCCGGCCCCGGCCCACGGCATCGACTGGACCGGCAAGGAATGGACCCCGGACACCAAGGACAAGGACGGCAAGCCCGTCGACGGCGCCAATGCGAACAGCCGCTTCACCGTGCCGATCAAGCAGGTTCCCTGCGTCTCCAGTGAAGTCGACAACCCGAAGGGCGTGCCGATCAGCGCCTTCGTCTTCGGCGGCCGCCGCGCCCGCCTGGCCCCCCTCGTCTACCAGGCGACGGACTGGGAACACGGCACCTACGTCGGCGCCACCATGGCGTCGGAACGGACAGCCGCCCAGTACGGGAAGCAGGGCGAAGTCCGCCGCGACCCGATGGCGATGGCCCCGTTCGTCGGCTACGCCATGGGCGACTACTTCCAGCATTGGCTGGACATGGGCAAGAAAATCAAGAATCCGCCGAAAATCTTCAACGTCAACTGGTTCCGCCGCGACGAAAACAACAAGTTCATGTGGCCCGGCTACGGCGACAACATGCGCGTCCTCGAATGGATCCTCGACCGCTGCCGCGGCGACGTCGACGCGGTCGAAACGCCCATCGGCTTCGTGCCGAAGGAATCGGACATCGACACCACCGGCCTCGACATCAAGCCGGAAACGATGAAGGCCCTTCTCGCCATCGACACGAAGGAATGGGAAGTCGAGTGCGACGGCGTCGAGGAATTCTTCAAGTCCCTCGGGCCGCGGGTGCCGAAGGAAATGTTCAGCCAGCTTGAAGCGCTCCGGGCCAGGTTGAAGAAATAACCTGGTGTACAACTTCTCGCAAACTGCGTTGTCGATGTCGCATCGACAACGCAGTCTTTACAAACGGGGCCTGTGAGAACGCGTTTTCGCGGGCGCCATCAGGGAGATTCGTATGCACAAGGTCATGTTCACCGAAACCGTCCTCCGGGACGCGAACCAGTCACTGGTCGCGACGCGGATGCCGTTCGACGACTTCAAAGCCATTCTCAAGGAGATCGACGCCGCCGGGTACTATTCCATAGAATGTTGGGGCGGCGCCACCTTCGATTCCTGCCTCCGCTACCTCGACGAAGATCCGTGGGAACGGCTCCGGAAAATCAAATCCGTCTGTAAAACCCCGCTCCAGATGCTTCTTCGCGGCCAGAACCTCCTCGGTTACAAACACTATCCGGACGGCGTGGTCAGGAAGTTCGTCGAACGTTCGGTCGAAAACGGCATTGACGTCATCCGTATTTTCGACGCCCTGAACGACCTCCGTAACCTCGAAGTGTCAGTCAAGGAAACGCTGAAGCACAAGGCCGTCGCCCAGGTCGCCATCAGCTACACGACGAGCCCGGTCCACAGCATCGAAAACTACATCAAGCAGATCAAAGAAATTGAAAACATGGGTGCCACCGCCCTCTGCATCAAAGACATGGCCGGCGTCATGAGCCCGGCCGAGGTCTTTGATCTCGTCAAGGGCATCAAGGAAAACTCGAAGCTGCAACTCCACGTCCACACCCATATGACCACCGGCCTCGGGTTCATGACCTACCTGAAAGCGGTCGAAGCCGGCGCCGACGTCATTGACACGGCCATCTCCTGCTTCTCCGGCGGCACCTCGCAGCCGTCCACCGAAACCCTCGTCTATGCCCTGAAGCAGCTCGGCTACCAGGTCGACATCGACCTGAAACAACTCAAGAAAATCAACGACTTCTTCAAGCCGATCCGGGACGAAGCCCTCAAGTCCGGCCTTCTCAATCCCCTCGTCATGGCGACGGACGCGGACGCCCTCACCTACCAGATTCCGGGCGGCATGCTTTCGAACCTGGTGGCGCAACTGACGGCCCAGAACTCACTGAACCGCCTCGACGAAGTGCTGGCCGAGACCCCCCGGGTCCGGAAGGACATGGGCTATCCGCCCCTCGTCACGCCGCTCAGCCAGATGGTCGGCGTCCAGGCGGCGACGAACGTCCTTATGGGCGAACGCTACAAGAACGTGTCGAAGGAAATAGCCGCCTATATCCGCGGTGAATACGGCACGCCGCCCGGCACCATCGATCCGGAACTCATCAAGAAGGTCATGGGCGATGAAAAGCCGCTGACCGCCCGCTTCGCGGAAACGCTCCCGCCCGGCCTCGAACAGGGCAAGAAGGACGCCGGACCGCTGGCCCGGAACGTCGACGACGTCCTGTCGTACATTGTCTTCCCGCAGATTGCCGAAAAGTTCTTCGAAAGCAGGCAGAAGAAGGAAGAGAACAAGGTCAAGTACTCGATTGAAAAGGTGGGTTAACCATGGGCAACAATTTATCGCAGGGCATTCCGGTGTCCGATGCCCTGGTTATGTCGGTGGTCGGGTTCGCCATCGTCTTTTTCGTTCTCGTCGTTCTGATGGCCGTCATCAAGATCCTTCGTGGCGCCCTTGAATCTCTCGACAAGGCGAAGGCGGCTCCGGCGGCCGCTCCCGTTGCGGCGGCAGCACCGTCTCCGGCCGCTCCCGCCAAGGACCCGAACATGGTTCCGGCCAAGGGATCGGTCGGAGAAATCAAGCTCTTCGACGTGGACGATAAGACGGCGGCCCTGATCATGGCCATCGTGGCGGACGAAATGCAAGCGCCCTTGAACGAGCTTCGTTTCCTTTCCATCCGTGAGAAAAAATAACCCTAGGGAGCTTATGCCATGAAATACAACGTGACACTCAACAGCAAGGTTTACGAGGTGGAAGTGGAACGGGGCGAAGCCATTCTCGTCAGCGTCCAAGCCGTCCAGGCGCCCGCTCCGGTGGCGGCGCCCGTTGCCGCCGCACCGGCCGCAGCCGCTCCGGCTCCTGCCGCCGCCCCGGCCGCCGCCCTGGCGGGCGACGTCGTCGCCGCCCAGATGCCCGGCACCATTCTCGCCGTGAAGGTCAACCCCGGTGACGCCGTGACGTCCGGCCAGATCGTCGTCCTTATGGAAGCGATGAAAATGGAGATTGAAGTCACCGCCCCGCGTGACGGCAAGGTTGGCCAGGTCGTCGTCGCCAAGGGCGCGACGGTCGAGTCCGGCGCTCCCCTGCTGACTCTGGTTTAAGGGGGGACTTCTATGAATATTGGACAAGTCTTGAGCGATCTGTGGGGTCAGTCCGGCTTCGTCGGCCTGACAAACCACTGGGAGAACGTGGTGATGATTTTCATCGCCTGCGTCCTCCTCTACCTGGCGATTGTCAAGAAGTTCGAGCCGCTTCTCCTCGTCGGCATCGCCTTCGGCATGCTTCTCTCCAACCTGCCGTCCAGCGAAATGATGCACATGGAGTTGTTCCAGGGCGATCCGAAGACCCTCGACTACATGAACATCCTGCACCACGGCGGGCTTTTGGACATCCTGTATTTCGGCGTCAAACTCGGCATCTACCCGTGCCTTATCTTCATGGGCGTCGGGGCGATGACCGATTTCGGGCCGATGATGGCGAGGCCGTCGTCGATGATCCTCGGCGCGGCGGCCCAGATTGGCGTTTACTGCGCCTTCATCCTCGCCATTCTCCTTGGCTTCTTCCCGAATGAAGCCGCCTCCATCGGCATCATCGGCGGAGCCGACGGCCCGACCGCCATTTTCCTCACGGCAAAATTGGCGCCGCACCTTCTCGGTCCCATCGCCATCGCCGCGTATTCGTACATGGCGCTGATTCCCCTTATTCAGCCGCCCATCATGCGGGCGTTGACGACCGAGGCGGAACGGAAGGTCGTTATGACCCAGGACAAGCCGGTGTCGAAGACGACGAAGATCATCTTCCCGGTGGCGGTGACGATTTTCGTCGTCCTCGTCCTCCCGTCTGTCGCTCCCCTCATCGGCTGCCTCATGCTCGGGAACCTGTTCCGGGAATGCGGCGTCGTCGACCGCCTCTCCGACACCACCCAGAACGCCCTCATGAACATTGTCACGATTTTCCTGTCCGTGACGGTCGGGGCGACATCGGTCGGCTACCTCCCGGGCGCCAACGGCGAGAACATCGGGTTCCTCTCCGCCTCAACGGTGAAGATCATCATCCTTGGCCTCCTCGCCTTCTGCTTCTCGACGGCGGGCGGCGTCATCTTCGGGAAAATCATGTACCGCCTGTCCGGCGGCAAGGTCAATCCGCTTATCGGTTCGGCCGGCGTTTCGGCGGTGCCGATGGCGGCCCGGGTGTCGCAGATTGAAGGGGCGAAGGCGAATCCCGCCAATTTCCTCCTTATGCACGCCATGGGACCGAATGTGGCGGGCGTTATCGGGTCCGCCGTCGCGGCCGGGTTCCTCCTGGCGGTGTTTGGCTAGAGTTATGTCGGCGTGAACGCGCCGCCGATTTTTGTGGTACGAGGAGGCGATCCCGGCGACGGGGTCGCCTCTTTTTTCAGGCCCGCCAGTGCGACATTATGTCGCTCCGACGTTCGACCGTCGCGTTTCACTTGCAATCATCTATGGATATGCGAAAATGGCGAGCGGAGCATCGTGAAAGCATGGAAACGGCCAGGCCGTCCGCCGCCGCGCGTTTCGCCAAGCCGCCGACCAAAAACCGGCCGCCGGTCTCGCGGCCGAAATCCTGCTGTTGCACCGCTCGAAACGGCGAGCGCCTCCGGCCGCACGCGGTTTTTACCTGTATTTGGGGGATTGGATGCACGTACTTTACCTCGTTGCGGGCAACGACGTCATCGCCGGCGGCGCCACCGTCCGCGACGCCTCCTTCGTGAACGGGTTGCGGGAGGCCGGTCACGACGTTACCGCCGTCTCCCTTTACGGACCGGCGACGGTGGAAGGCGAACTCCATCCGAGCCGGTTGTTCCCGCCGCTGGCGCACAACACGCTCCGCCGCCTGTTCCCCCGCCTGGCGAAATTTCCGACAACCATCACCTCCATGTTCCGCCGCCCCCGGCCGGTGATGAGCATGACGTCCTACGCCGTCTCGGGGAAACGGAACGACCTCCGGGGGCCGCTGGCGGTGAGCCTCCTCTCCGGCGCCAACAAAATGCAGCGCCGGGAATTCTTCCGCCTCATGGAACTCCTTGGCGATAAAAAGGCCGATGCCGCCATCTTCGCCAACACCATGCTGTCCGGCCTGGCCGAAGCCATCAGCGTCAATCTCGGCTGTCCCGTATTCTGCCTGTCCCAGGGTTCGGATCGCTATGTCGAAGGCCTGGAGGAGCCGTACCGGTCCGACGCCAGAAAACTTATACGGAAAAACGCCAGGCTGTTCCGCCGGGTCGTGACGACGAGCCGGTTTTTCGCCATCAGGGCGACGGAATCCCTCGCCCTCCCGGCCAACCGCATCAAGATTGTCCCGCCCGGCATCGAGACGGCGACCCTTATCAACCCGGCGCCGCGAAAACGCATCCCCTTCACCATCGGCTACCTCGGGCCCATCCGGAAGGAAAAGGGCCTCGATATCCTGGTGGAGGCCTTTGAGACGCTGGTCAGGGACACGACGGTGAATCCGGAGTTGTGGATATCCGGACAAATCGAGGACGGCCGCTATTGGAACCGCCTGCACCGCCGCCTCGAATCGAAGGCTCTCGCCGGTAAGCACAAGGTGTTCGGCCTCCTGTCCGGGAACGGCCGGCGGGAGTTTTTCGAAGGGCTGTCGGTGTTTGTCGTGCCGTCGCGGCAGCCCGAATCCCGCGCCACCCACATGCTTGAAGCAATGGCGGCCGGCGTCCCGGTGGTGGGACCGGCGAGCGGCATTATTCCGGAGATCTTCCAGTACGCGAACGGCGGACTCCTGGTGTCGTCCGAATCGCCGTCGTGGATGTTTACCCAGGCCCTGGAACTTCTCGCCTCCATGCCGGACACGGCGGACGAGATGGGCCGGGCCGGATCGGAGGGGGTGGTGGAACATTTTTCCATCGCCAGTTCGTCGCGGCAACTGGCCGATATAATTGAAAACTCGCCGGAGCTGTAGGCTGTTTCCCCGAGGCGCGGATCCGGTCCGCGTCCGGCCGAGCCGACCGGGCCTGTTTCCATTCCCGCCCCGCGCACCATTCGACCATGTCATACCAGCCAAACGGAGTGAGACATATGAAGGTAAAAGCGGCAATCGTTCTGGTTCTCGTCCTTCTCATTGGCGCGCAGTTGTATTTCGGTCACCGCGACCGCGAACGCTCCCGGGCCGACGCGGCGGCAAACGACGCCAGGGCGGCGGCCATGGCCGAACAAGCCCGCCAGTCCGGCCCGGCCGTTTCAACCGCCGCCGACATTGTCCGCATTGCCGTCGCCGCGGCAAAGGGCGAACCGGTCGTTCTCGAACGCACCGGGGACGGCTGGGCCATCGCCAGCTACCGGGGAGCGCCGGCGGACGCCGGGCGGGTCGACCGTTTGCTGACGGACGTCATCCGGGCCGCCGGGACGCCGCAACCCGTCGTCACGACGCCGGACGAGACAGGCACTCCGCCGGACAGTCCCGTCACCGGACTGGAAGGCGGCGGCGGCATCGGCCTCGCCTTCACCACCAAGCACAACGCCACAACTAGCCTCACCATCGGCCTGAGGCCGACGGGAACGTACGATCAGGTTTACGGCCGGGTCGGGGAAGGCGCAACGGCTATTCTCCCGGCGGACCTCCGTGGCGACATCGGCCTCTGGCACAACCATCCGGACGAACTGCCAAGCCAGGAATTCTGGCTCGACACCACCGCCCTCCATTTCGACCCGGCCGACGCGGTCCGGGTGGAAGTGACGTATCCGGACCACGTCCTGGCGTTCCTGCGAGGGGAAGACGGCGACTGGCGGCCGGACGGGTACGTCCCGTCGGACGAATGGGACCGGGACGGTTTGACCGAATGGCTCCGGGAGCTTTCCGACTATACCGTCCTCGATCTCGCCGACGCCGACGTTCCGCCGGTGACGGACGAGGTCAAGGCCCACCGAATCGCCGTCACGCTGGCGGACGGGACGGTGAAGACCGCCACGGCGCTTCGCCTCAACAAGACCTCCGACTGCCTCACGGAGACAAGCGACAGGCCGGGACTGGCGTTCCGTCTGGCCGACTGGCGGTTCAGGAAATACTTCCATCCGATTGGCCGGATTTTCCCGAAGGCGGCGCCGGCGTTCCGCGTCGAGGACATCCGCTTCGTCGACATCCGCTAGGGCGGCGAAAGCGTGAAAATCGCCCTGCGGGACGGCGAGTGGCGCAGCGTCGCGTCGCCGTACCGGGTGCGGCCGGAGGCGGCGTCGCGGCTGGCCCGGCTTCTCGCCACCCTCCAGCCGGAAGACTACGCCTCACCCGATTCGCAGGCCATCCGGGCCGGCTACGGCGGACCGATGGTGGAAGTCATCCTCGCCACCGGCGACGTCCACCAGTACCGCCTGGCCGGACGGCATCCGCTGTTTTCCTGGCGTTACGTCACGGTTGACGGGAAAAACATCTTCTCCGTCAGCGATGAAGAGGCGGGCGTAATGTTCCCCGGCTTCGCCGACATTCTCGACCTCGGCAGGGTCTTCCCGACCTTCGACCTTGACCACCTGGTGGCGGTCGATCTCAGGAACGCCGACGGCGACCTTATCCGGTTCGACCGGGTCGATGCCGACACCTGGTCGGCGGAAAGCGAAAGCGGCCGGGTCGAACTCGGGAGGGAAGGCGACAAACTCATGGGTGAGCTCCTGGACTGGTCGGTGGCCGGCTTCTACGACCCGGCCCGGCTTCCGGAAAATCCGGAACTGGTCTACCACCTCCGCCTCGTGGATACGAGCGGCGCGGAAAAGACCGTCACCTTCCTGCCGGCGCTGGAGCGGGACATTCCGTTCATTCTGGAAAACGGTCGCGGGTTCGTCATCGACCGGAGCGACTTCTTTAACTGGCTGGCCGAAATCCGGGAGATCCGGAAACACATCGAATCAGGAGCGGCCCGGCTGGAAGCGGAACGGGCGGAAGCAGAACGGGCGGAAGCGGAACGGCTGGAGGCCGAAAGGATCGACGCTGAACGGCTGGAGAACGAGCGCCTCAAGGCGGAACGACGGGAAGCCGAACGCCAGGAAATTCAACAGGTCACCGCCGAGGAACCGGAAACGGAAGGATTTGACACCGATCAAACCGGCACGGATCAGGCGGATACGGCAGAGAGCGAAACCGCGCCGGCCGGCGGCGAACAAGGTGAGGCTGGTGACGTCGACGCCGAAGTGGGTCCGGCTGAAAGCGTGACCGTCGATTCGGCTGACGCCGGGACGGACGGTGTCGCGACGGACGAGGACGACGAGGGCACGGAACCGCTCGCAGACGCGGTCGGTGCGGAACCGGCGGAAGACAGCGACGCCGATACACCGGCGACCGGTGGCGATAACGCCAAAGGCGCGGCGGTTGAGGCCGACGACGCGTCACCGGCGGATGTGGACACACCGGTTTCGGCCGAGACGTTGTTGCCGGGCGAAAGTGTCGACGATCTACTGGAGAGTATTGCAGCGGAAGTTGTTCTGGAAGAAACAGACGGTGTCGACGCGCCGTCGGATGAAGCCATCGATGGTGGAGAAACACACGGCCAGGCAACTCCGGCCCTCGACGAATCGGACGCGGCCGACCCGAACCACCTGCCGCCGGCGGTGGATAGTTCCGTCGTGGAAGACGGCCGGGACGACGCGGCGCCTGGCGCCGAAGAGGAAGACGCTCCCGCCGAGGCCGTCCCGGCGGATGAATCGCCGATCCGGGACGAGGCCGGTTTGACAGCGGCGAACAACGAACCGGTGGACGGGTCGGTCCCGGCCGAAAACGACGCCGAGCCGGTGGCAGCGGAAGAGTAGGGCGGAACCATGGCAGCCTTGCACCGGGTCCGCCGTTTCCGTAAGATGAAGTGCTAAGAGGACGTTGGCGCTCTTCAGGGGGAAGCGCCGGACCGCTCCGTCCCGACTATTCCACAGATGACCGTTTGCCTGTCATCGGCGGAGAGCGTCACGCCGCAGGATGACCCGCCGGCCGCACAGATTTTTCAAGACAAAACGCTCGACTGACCCCCAGCTTCAGTGACCGCCGACCGAAGGCGAGGATATCCCGGATGCCCGACATCAATCAGGACGATATTGACAAAATGCTTCAGGAAATGGGCGGCGGCGGCGGAGCCGATGCCGACCCGGAACCGGAAGCGCCGGAACCGGCGGCGGAAGCGGCCGAGGTCGATATGGACCTCGTCGGCGCCGCCAGCCAGGACGATATCGACGCCCTCTTCGCCGCCGTCGGCACCGACGGCGACACCACGCCCGCCCCGGCTGCCGCCGCACCGGAACCGGTTCCGGAAGCGCCGGCGCCGGCACCAACGCCGGAACCGGCGGCTCAAGCAGAGGATTCCCTGGACGGCGTCGCCAGCCAGGACGACATCGACGCCCTCTTCAGCGCCGTCGGCACCGATCCCGAACCCGCTCCGGCCGCCGCGCCGGCGCCTGAACCCGAGCCGGCAGCGGCACCCGAACCGGAAGCGGAAGACGTCTCCACCGACGGCGTCGCCAGTCAGGACGATATCGACGCCCTGTTCAGTTCCGTCGGCGGCGAGCCGGAAGCCGAGCCGGAACCGGAACCGGTTCCCGAACCCGAGCCCGAGCCAGAGCCTGAACCCGCCCCAGAACCAGAACCGGAACCCGAACCGACGGCGGAACCGGAACCGGTTGCCGAAGCTTCGCCGGAGGACGACGTCGCGTCGCTCCTCGATTCGGTCGCCGCCGATATGGACAGCGCCGACAACGGACCGGACGACCTCGGCGATCTGGACATGGAGGAACTCCTTCGCCAGGTCTCGGAAGCGGCGCCTCCGCCTCCGCCCCGGCCGTCGCCGGTCGCGAATATGGACGCAGCCGAAACCGCCATCATCAGCCCGGACGTGTCCACCGCCCTCGCCCAGGCCGGTGTCAGCCGTATTGCGGAAACGCCGGCGATGCCGGCACCGCCGCCGGCCGCGCCAGCGCCCGAATACCCGTCTCCGCCCATGCCGCCAGCGGCCGCGGCCGGCACCGGGCCGTCCGGTGCGCGGCGGGAGTTTTCCGTCCTCTACGGCGCGGGCGAGGTGGAAAGCGTCGCCAATCAGATTAACGCACTCCTCAACACCATGTCGGAAAAGGCCCACAGCTACATGCAAGCCTGGATAGCCGCGGACAGCGAGGCAAAGGAACTCCGCGCCCGCGCCGTGACGGAAGAACGGCGCCGGGATTCCCTGGCGGTCGAGAAGGAGGCGTTGGCGCGCCAGCTCGACGAAATGCGGGCCAAGGTCAACGAACTGGAAGGCATCAAGATAGCGGGCGAGGAATCCCGGCGCACGCTGGAGACGTCGTACCAGGCGCAGATTCGCGAACTGGAAAGCCGGGTCAGCCTCCTCACCACCGAAACGCAGACCCTGAAGGACGAACTCACCCGGACCCAGAACACCGCCACCGGCGTCGATATGGAAAGCCGCCGGGCCCGCTTCGAAGTCGACCGGCTGAAAAACGAGGTCGAATCGGAACGGATGGAGCGGCTCCGCATCCAGCGCGCCCTGGAGAACCGGGAAAAGGAACTTCAGGCCATGCAGGCGCAGTCGTCCGGCCAGGCGTCGGCCCTGTTCATCGACGAACTGCACCGCCTGGTCCGCCGTCTCGAAACGGAGCTGGAAGCGCGGTCGTCGGGCGCCTATGAAGCGTTAAAACAACTCGACCGGATGGAGGTGCCGGAACATCTGGTGCCGGCGGCGGCCAACCTCCGGGCCGGCCTGATGCAGGCCCTCGGTCAGGAGCATGAGGCCGAAGACGCCCTGAAGTCCCTCGGCCGGGAAGCGTCCGGCGTCAAGGGCCCCGGCGCGATCAGTCCGGAAAAACCGGAAATGGTGTCGTTCGAGAGCGCCCTCTCCACTACAGCCTCGTTCAGGCGGTGGAAATCGCCGGCGCCCTCCTTCGGGACGCCCAGGCGACGCCGTCCGCCCTGATGCGGAAGATCTACCTGTGCCCGGCTCTCCGGCGGCCGGAAGTGGCGGACCACCTGGCCGATCTGTCCCGGCTCCTCGAAGGTCTCCGCACCGTGCAGGAGTCGAACGACCGCGCCCGCGGCGTCGAGTCCGGGGAATCGGAAGTATTCCATATCCACCTGTTCGACTTCCTCCACAACCTGGTGAGGCTGAAATTGATTACCCGCCTGAGCGGCGATATCTGGCGCCTTTTCCTCGATCTTCGCGGGCGGTTCAGTTTTATCACGTCGGACAAGCAATGGGCGGATTACCGCGACGGCATGCTGAAGGACAAGAACATCAAATCCTGATCCGCCGCGTCATGGCATCGCATGTCATCCGCGAAATGCAGTGGCAGTGTTTTTTCCAAGCGATCCCCGCTGCGGCCGCCATGTGTCGGTCGCAGTGTTTTTGACGGTGCTCTCCGCGACCGGCCATGCCGACGGGTAGGCGCCGCCGCGACTCTATTTACCGACGGTTTCATTATTCATGTGGATGGATGCATTATGCTGGAAGTGAGAACCTTTTCGCCCACCGACGAGCGCTTTCTCGAAATCGTCGACCGGGCGGCGGATTTCGACAACGACATCGGCGTCACCGTGGCGAACATCATCGCCGACGTCCGCACCGGCGGCGGCGAAGCCCTCCTGAAGTATGTCCGCCAGTTCGACGCGCCGCTCCCGGACGAAGCCGCCCTCCGGGTGACGCCGGAAGAAATCGCGGCGGCGCGGAGCCAGGTTTCTCCGGAATTCATGGAGGCAATCCGGGACGCCGTCGCCAACATCCGCCGTTTCCACGAGCCGCAGATTCGGAAAAGTTACTCCGTCGAATTCCCGGATTCGGTGGTGCTGTCGAAACGGGTTCTGCCGATTTCCCGCGTCGGGGTCTATTGCCCGGCCGGGACGGCGCCGCTGTTTTCGTCCATGATGATGAACACGGTGCCGGCGCAACTGGCCGGCGTCAGGGAAATAGCCGTCGCCATTCCGCCCCGGAAGGACGGCAGCATCAGCCCGCACATGCTGGCGGTGGCGGACTATCTCGGCCTCAAGGAAATCTACAAGATGGGCGGCGCCCACGCCATCGCCGCCTTTACCCACGGCGCCGGCGTTGTCGGCCGGGTGGACAAGATAGTCGGGCCGGGGAACGCCTACGTCGCCATGGCGAAGCGCCAGGTTTTCGGCCTCGTCGGTATCGACTCGGTGGCGGGACCGTCGGAGATTGTCATCATCGCCGACCGGACCGCGAATCCCCGTTATATCGCCGCCGACCTGTTGTCGCAGGTCGAGCACGGATCCGGCTACGAATCCGGCGTCGTGTTCACGGACGACCGGGCCCTGGCGGACGGCGTGGCGGCGGAGACGGCCGCCCTTCTGTCCAGGCTGGAACGGTCCGACGCCATCGAACGGGCCTTGTCCCGCTACGGCGCCGTTTATGTCTGCCGGGATCTCGATGAGGCGCTGGCCGCCGCCAACGTCGTCGCCCCGGAACACCTTGAAATCCAGACCGAAAACCCGGAACGGCTCCTCGCCATAGTCCTGAACGCCGGGGCCGTCTTCCTCGGCCCGTGGTCAACGGAACCGATCGGCGACTACTTCGCCGGGACCAACCACGTTCTGCCGACAACGGGGGCGGCGCGGTTTTCGTCCGGCCTCGGTGTCGCCGATTTCCAGAAAGACATGTCCGTCATCCGCTATACCCGGGACCGGCTGAAGGCTACCGGCGACAAGGTCATCACCCTGGCGGAAGGGGAATTTCTCACCGCCCACGCCCACGCGGTTCGCGTGCGGATGGATGACATACGGGACAAGTGAGGGAACCGGTGCACTGCGATTCTCCAAACAGGCGTGACGCCTCCGTAACGGAACAGCCTCGGCTGTTCCGTTGTTTTTGTACCCGAACACGCGGTCCGGGGATGTGAGGCGGGAAACACGGAAACGCCCGGTCAAGCGGTCCGGGGCTGCTAAGCGGAAAACATGGAAGCGCCAACCTCGTTTGACAGCCGGGCTCGGACCATGCCGTTACTCCTCCTTCGTGACGTTCACCTTGACCTAGACGACGCCCGGGAGGGCGAGGAGGCTTTCGGACAGGAGTTCCACCGACTTGCTTCCTTGGACGCGAAGCATGAGGCTCAGGATATCGTCGGAGCCGAATTCCTCTTTCATGGAAAAACTGCGGATGACGAAATCGTTGTCCGTGCAGGTGGCGAGAATCCGCGCCGACGTTTCGCCGGACGGCACCCGCCGGTAGCGGACGATGAGGCGGTTGGTGACGCCGAAGATCCGGTGCATAATCCAGGTATAGCCGAAGGCGATAACGAAATGGCCGGCGGTGGCGGCCATGGCGAGGAACGGCAGCCCGCCGCCACAGGCCATGCCGACGCCGGCGGTGAGCCAGATGGTGGCGGCGGTGGTCAGGCCGTGGACGATGTCTTTCCGGACAAAAATCAGTCCGGCACCGATAAAGCCGATACCGGAGACGATCTGCGCCGCCACCCGGGACGGGTCGAATGCTATGCCGAGGTCGCTAAAGCCGAACTTGCTGACAAGCATCATGACGGCGGCGCCGAGGCCGACGAGGGCGTGGGTTCGGAGGCCGGCGCTCTTCAGGCGGAATTCCCGTTCGAGGCCGATGATTGAGGACAGGATAAAGGCGAAGAAGAGTTCCCAAAGCCGGGCGGCGGTGGCGGATGAAAGGATTTCGTCCCGGAATATTTCAAAAAATCCCATATGCTGTTCTCCGCACAAAGAGGGGAGCCGCGATAGCCCAATGGTGGAAACAATCGCTTCCGGTCGGGCGCGGCCCGGGCGAGGAAGACGACCGCGTGAGAACCGGCGATAAAAACACCCGCCGAATGCGGTCGGCGGGTGTGGAAGAAGCGTGTTACCTGAGCGCATGACGGAAAGTGCGTCCGTCCCCGTTTAGTCTTTAAACATCATCTTCCGGACCACCTTGCCGGCGGCGCGGCGGATCTTCGGGATATAGGCTTCCTGAACGACGGCGAGGCCTTTATAGAGGTGCAGGGTGTCCTTGTCGATAACGTCGACGGCGCCGTATTCCTTCGCTTTGGCTGCCACCTGGGACTGGTCCTTGGCGATGGTGGAGCAGATGACCACCGGTTTCGGATAGTGCTGCGACAAGCTCTTCAGGAACTTGAGCCCGTCCAGCTTCGGCATGATGATGTCGAGGCTGATGACGTCGGGGTCGAGCTCGAGAATCTTGTCGCGGGCTTCGAAGGCGTCGCCGGCTTCGCCGCACACTTCCATGTCCTTGGTGCCGGAGATGGCCTGGACGAGAATCTTCCGAACCAGGGGCGAGTCGTCCACGACCAGCACCTTGGTCTTCCGGGAGGCGATTTCCCGGCGCTTTTCCTTAAGGCGGGCGCCTTCCTCGGTTTTCTGGATAACCTTGACGACGACTTCGTTCTTGGCGGTGTCGAAATAGATGCGCCGGCCCTTGGTGCCGCCGACGTCTTCCGCGACGATGGGAATGCCGTGTTTCTTGAGGACGGTGCGGGCCATCAGGATGTTTTTGCCGCCGATGACCGAAGTGGTGCCGAGGTGGCCGACGGCGCCGCCGCCGCCGTAGATCTTGGCATTGATTTTGCCCTGTTCGTCCAGCTTCTTCATAAGCCAGATAATCGTTTCAATCGACG
>JAJQFC010000369.1 GCA_021201355.1 Planctomycetaceae bacterium
CAGCTAACCAGTACTAATTGGCCGTTCGGCTTGATCGCAACACTCGCGCTCTCCATTGCGGGAGCGGAGTGGTTCGCCTTCAAGGGCAATCTGATGGCACTGGGTGCGAGACATCGACTCTTTGCCATTCAAAGTATTACAATCGTCTACTATTCATCTTATTATTCATCCGCCTGACGCGGTACAGGTCAGGGTCGGAAGATTTTTCCTGGTGGCTCTAGCGGAGGGGTCACGCCTGTTCCCATTCCGAACACAGTAGCTAAGCCCTCCAGCGCCGATGGTACTGGCAACGGGAGAGTAGGTCGCCGCCGGGTTCTTATTACCGCCCTCGCTTCTTTGGAAGCGAGGGTTTTTTTGTTTCCAACCCTGGTGATTCTTTCCATTATGGTCTTGATATGGGGACGCCAGGTTGCTATAAAGGAATGAAAGCGGATGGCGTGGAAGACGTGCCATAACGCTTTTGGTTTACTTTTGCCATAAGGAGAAAATCGGCAACATAGTAGGTGAGTGGGGGGACACAAGCAAAGGAACCCCATGGAAACGTATGATTCCGTCATTATCGGAGCCGGCCCCGGCGGCCTCACCGCTGCCCTGTATATGTGCCGCTTCGGCGTCAAGACCGCCCTTGTCGAACGTGTCGCTCCTGGCGGTCAAATGCTTAATACCTTCGAGATCGGTAACTATCCGGGTTTTCCGGAAGGCCTGGCCGGCTGGCGCCTAGCGGAGAACTTCGCCCTCCACCTCGAAGGGTTGCAACTAGACCACCTCACCCAAATGGTGAAGACCATCACTCCCGGCGATAAAATCTTCCATATTGAATTGGAAAATAACACCATTGCCGCCAAAACCGTCATCATCGCCACCGGTGCTGTTCCAAAAAAACTTGGCATTGACGGCGAGGCCAGATTGATGGGCCGCGGCGTATCCTATTGCGCCATGTGCGACGGCATGTTCTTTCACGGCCGCGATGTGGCGATGGTCGGCGGGGGTAATTCGGCGGTGGAGGAGGCCCTGCACCTTTCCAACCTCGTCAATAGGCTGTATATAATACATCGCCGCGATCGCTTCCGGGCTGATCGCGTCCATCAGGACAAACTTCGCCTCCATTGCCATAATGTTGAACTCGTCCTTGGTCACGAGGTGACCGAAATTCACGGTGACACCGCTCTCACCGGCGTCACCGTCACTTCCGTTACCGGCGGCGCGCCGCGACAGCTTGTTGTTCAGGGGCTCTTCGTCTTCATCGGAATCGTTCCGACCGCCGATTTCGCGCCGGCCGCGCTCACAAAAAACCCGGGAGGTTTTATCAAAACAGATTGTGAAATGCGCACAAACATTCCGGGGCTTTTCGCCGCCGGCGATGTCCGGGACAAGCAGTGTCGTCAGGTCGTCACCGCTGTCGGCGACGGCGCCACCGCCGCCTATTCGGCGTTTGATTATCTGGAAGGTCTGGAGTGAAGTGGAGGAGACCGTCATTTCTACACAAAAGCGGTCCGCCTGAAGAGACGGGCCGCCTTCTTGCAAAGGTTGTTACCTGATGGGATATTTTCGGACGATGCCGGCAAAGGTGCTGATTCTGTCGGGTTGACGACTTATTCCGGATCGTGCCGCGCCACCATTTCGGCGTACAGCTCCCCGTTGACTGCCAGTATCCGGTAAATATACATCGTCTTCGCGACACCGCTTTCTTCGTCAAAGGTAATGGAGCCGGTCGCCAGCGGGAAGCGGCGAAGAGTCAGGAGTTTTTCGCGAATTTCCTCCGCTGTTCTGGCCCCAGATTCCACCGCGTGCGCCACCAGGAGCATGGAATCATACCCGTCGATGCTGTACGGTTGAAGATTGGGGTCGTCGCTGGCGTCCATCAGAGCGCCAAAGCGCCGGGCTTCGGCGGTTCCGGAATAGATTTCACCGTTTCCAATATAATACGAATCATGGAGCCGCGGTCCGGCCTGGAAGATATCCTGATGATTCACCCAAGAATCACCGCCAACGAAAATCGCGTCGATGTCCTGACCTTCTGCCTGGCGAATACATTCAACCGCCTCCTTGGCATAGCCCGGAAGAAGAATGACTTCCGGCGCGGAGGGCCGGATTTTTTCCAGAATGGCGGCGAAGTCGGGAATCGATTGTGGTCCGAGGTCCCAATCATATGATTCGTGTACGGTAATTTCGCCGCCCAACCGTCGATACACCGTGGAAAAAGCGTTGGCAAGATGGCGTCCGTAGTCGAAATGGTCATTGACCAGTACCGCCGCCCGCGTGGTACCCATCTGCCGGGCAAAAAACTGGGCCAGTGCCACGCCCTGGTAATCGTCACCGGGCAAAACTTTGAAACACCAGCGGTGTGAATTGTCAATTTTCGGACTGGTAGCCCCGGGCGAAATCAGTACAAGCGGATATTGTTTTGTCACCTCGCTCATGGCCAGCATAATTGGCGACGTTACCGGTCCAATAACCACCTGAATGCCGTCCTCCGCCAGTTCGCGAGTGATGACGGCAGCCGTATCGGCATCGCTTTGGTCGTCCCGGAGAACCAGTTCATACCGGATGCCGCGTTCGGCCGCCTGCGCATTGGCGTTATCGGCGAAGAGTTTTATACCGGCGAAATTCACCGCGCCGTAGTCGCTGAATTCGCCGGTCATAGACAAGCAAACGCCGACCCGGACCGTCTCCACGTCTCTGGCCGTACCCGTGCCTGCTCCGGCCAGAACGCAGGTCAGGACGATCCATAAAAGGATTGCAGAACGGCTCATGGAAAGCTGGGAAAACGCGGGTGTCATTTTTTTCCTTTCCCGTCATCGGGTGGCGTACCATCCTCGGCCGGCCGAGTGATGGAGTCAGCGAGACGATGAAGTATAATCAATTTTCATAAAAATGGCAATTCTATAGAGGTACATTTTATGACAAGCAGTTTAGAATCAGTACAAGATGAAATGAGTTCGGATGAAGGGGCGGCCGATTTTCGCGACATTATAGATTGGCAAGGACGGTGTGGATTTTGACAACGATATGAACAGGACTAAAACAATTCTTGCATAATTTTGATGGTACTGTAAAGTAATGGATGTAATTTTTATAGATTAGAAGGGGGGCGATCTGGATTCGACTGGATGGGCAAGGTTGAAGCAGCGTGCCGGGGTTGATCGGTTGGCCCCGTTAACAAGCCGATCACACTAATAACTGCCGAGCATAACTATGCTCTCGCTGCCTAATTAACTAGGCGGTGCCTATGTCCCTGACGCCGATGGGGGGTACATAGGACGCTATCGGCTGGGAAAGATTGAGGCAAGCCGAAGCCGCGACTTTTCCGAGATCAAATTTAGGCTGGCGCCGAGGGGGTCTGTCGATGAACCCTGAAGGCGCGAGATTCAATCACCGACTGCGCACGGAGCGGCTTCCTCCAAACACATCGCAGGACGCGGGTTCGATTCCCGCCGCCTCCACCATTTGAAATTCCTTGCAACCCACTTTCAAATAGGGGGTTGCATATTTTTTACCCTTAAGGCCGCTTTCGGAATGGCCACAGATTGGGCTCAGGGCGTTAGGCTTATTCCGCAACATCATCTTCCGGCACATTTACCTGAGTTACTTTACGTGAATGCCCATTCTATCCAATAACGAACCTTCGACCGCAAAAAGTCGGGCAAGGGCGATATTATAACGAGTCATTGTCTGCACACGGTTACGACGGGCCATGGCCAGGAGGTCCTGGGCCTGGAGGAGATCCCTGTTCCCCACTTGGTTGAGTTCGAGGCGGGCCCATTCTCCTTTTACTATACCCTGCGCGGCCTGGACGGCATGCTCATTGATTGGAATTTCCCGGACCAAATACTCTAGCGTTTTCACCGCAGACCTCACCTCGGTAATAATGACGCTCTTAACGTTCTTCTTTTCGTCCAATCGCTGATCCAGCTCGGACGTCGCCCGCAGGAGGGAGGCGCGGGCCTCCATGTTGCCGAGCGGCATTGAGAAGGAAAAGCCGACATTCCAGTCCGTCCCTCTGAGGTCGTTGGTCGATCCCATGGCCGGCGTCGAGCTGTTCCGGTCATTGCGACGAACCGACCCGGTGGCGTCCACTTTTGGAAGAAGGTTATGGCGGGCGTATCGTTTCCGCTGCTCGCTCATGTGAATCTCAACTTCCGCATTCCGCATTTCCGGTCGGCTGGCAAGCGCAGTGTCGATGGACGTTTGCAAATCGACGGCCACCAGGGGGATGGCAAGCTGTTCACTTGCGGAGAGGTCGATAAGGCTTCCGTCAACACTACGACCAACTTGGCCCAAATATAATTTCAAACGCTCCTGCGCCGTTTGATATTGTTCCTTCGCGTAGAAGAGATTATTTATCCGCGTGGAATACGCCTCTCTGGCTCGATGCACATCAAGCGGGGTCGAAATGCCCTGTCTCTTTCTCGAGTCCTCCCGTTCCAAAAGCCTTTTGGCCATGACGACGGTCTCCTCGTGGATGGCTATTTCCTCCGTCGCCAGGGCGACGTTCCAATACGTCTCGATGAGATCCGCCATGGTGTTAATGACAACCCGGCGGAAATCCTCCTCGGAAATATCCACTTGAAGGCGGGAGAGAGAGATAATGGTGCGGTTCTCCTGATCCGCGAAGCCGTTCAGAAGCGGCTGGGAGAATTCCAGGATATAAGCACCGCCATGACCTTCCTGCGTCGGGGATCCGATATTACGATCCTGTGCCTGATTCCATTCGCGGTACGCGGTTAGGTCGCCGCCGGTGGGGAGATGTTGCCTCACGCCAGCGCGTTCGGTATTGCTTCTATATTCGTTGTCATAGACGCGCTGATAGCCTATCTGGTCCGGGTTTTTGTTTCGACTGTGCTGCCAGTCGGCAAAGGCCACCGGATCGTAGACGGATTTCGCCTGCATGACGTGGGTCTCCGCCTGGAACGGGCCATGAGCAGCGACCTTGATATCCGGGTTGTTACGAAGAGCGACCATCACCGCCTCCATCAGGGAAACGGCTTTACCGGTACGCGGTATGGTAAAATCATCGGGCGTTACGCGCATGAGGTCTCGGACCATGTGGTCTGTAAGTGAGGCTCCGGGGTCCATCGCACCGATCAGGTGAAGCTTTTTCTCTCCCGCAAATACCGCCGGTGGAAGTATCAAAAAAACGGAAAAAAACGCCACCAGCGAAATAACATTCCTTTCTGACACTATAAATCCTCCCCGGCGAAACCAAGTTGTTCCTGCAGCCAAGTGTCGGACTGGAGCACGCCCTGCCTTTGTTTAAAGGCCATCTTCTCCGCCTTTCGTTCCGAACGGGTAAAAACGTACATTTCCACACCGGACGGAATCGGCAGGATATTTTTCACGGCGCGAAGGGTTTTGGTGAGAAGAGGGCTGAAGCGTCTCGGTAATTCGTCGTCCATACTGACAATTGCGATGGCGCTGCCCGGATCGCCCTGCCGCGAACATCGGCCGTACAACTGCCTATCGATGCGGTAGGACATATGGCGCTCGGTGGCGATGACATGCAGTCCGCCCAAGGCTTCCGCCTCTTTCCTCAGTTTTATGTCGGTGCCGCGGCCGGCCATGTTGGTGGCGACGGTAATTTTTCCCGGCTGACCGGCACGGGCGACAATTTCCGCTTCCTGCCGATGGTGGACGGCATTGAGCACCTGATGCTCCAATCCGGCGGCGGCAAGCATGGCGCTCAGGCGTTCACTTGCCCCAATGCTGCGGGTTCCAACGAGGATGGGGCGGTTCTCCGCATGGATTCGTATGACCTCCGCCATAACAGCCTTCCACTTCTCCTCCTGGTCGGAACAGACCACCGGTTTGTGCATAATGCGAAGGCACGGACGGTGGGTCGGGATGGGTACCACCGGCAAACGGTAAACATGCCAGAACTCGCCGGCCGCTTCGCTGCCGGTGCCTGTCATTCCCGCCAAATGAGCGTAGAGGCGGAAGTAACGCTGAAAGCTGATCCTCGCGAGTGTTTCCTTGGCCGGCGTCACCTCCACCTTTTCTTTCGCCTCTACCGCCTGGTGCAGGCCGTCCCGCCAGCTGCGGTCGGGCATTAGCCGGCCGGTCGATTCGTCGACAATGACGACTTTGCCCTCGTCGATGATGTATTCGGAACCAGTTTTAAAGAAATGCCGGGCCGTCAGCGCCTGGTGGACGATTTCCTCCCGGCGTCTGGCGGCGATCCAGACGCCGCCGAGCCGGCGGCATTTCTGTTGAAGGCGCATCCGGCCGCCACTCGTAAATTCGATTTCCTTATATTTCCAGTTAATTGAATAGTCCCTGCCCTCGCGGAGCCGCTCCGCCAGGCGGCAGCCGATGGGGAAGGCGTCTTCCTGTTCCTTGTTGGCGCTGTCCGAGGAGATGATGAGGGGCGTCACCGCTTCGTTAATGAGGACGGAATCCGCCTCGTCTATAAGGGCGAATTCAAGGCCGCGTTGGACTAGCTGGGTATCACCGCCGCGCACTCCCAGCAGATCGGTTAGGAGAAAACCGGTCAAGCCCTTGTTCTCCCCGAGAGCCAGCCGATCGCGGAGATAATCGGCCGCGGCCTCCTTGTTCGTAAGGTATGTAATGTCGGCGGCATAGGCGCGGCGCCTCTCGTCCGGCGTTGATTCTTGAGTAATTGCCTTCACCTTAAGGTGGAAGAATCTGTATAGCTTGCCCATTTCTTCGCTGTCGCGGGCGGCCAGGTAGTCGTTGACGGTGATGACATGGCAACCCCGTCCGCGCCAACCGGCCACCATGGCGGGGAGAGTGGCGGTCAGGGTTTTTCCTTCTCCCGTGGCCATTTCCGCGATGCAGCCCCGACACATTGCCAGAGCGCCGGCCACCTGGACGGCATGGTGGCGAAAGCCAAATACCCGTTGCGACCCTTCGCGGATGAGGGCGAAAGCGAGGTTCATGTCCTCCGCCGTCGCCCGGCCGCGGCGGAGGGAGGCGCGGAGTTGTTCCGCCTCGGTCCTTAAGGCATCGTCGGTTTTACGGGCGAATCGCTGTTCAAGGCCAAGTATCGTCTCGGATCTCGTCAGGAGGCTTTTTGCGGATACAAACTGTCGTTTCCACAGGCCGGCCGCCCGATGCCACAGCCGGTCCAGGCCTTTCGGCAGATCGCCAGGGACTGCGTCGTGTCCCAACGACCGCCAGACGTATACGTCACGGGCCGCATCGGCGCTAGACATGGAAGCGCCTTTGCAGGAGTTGAAGAAGCGATCGCCACGCCTGAACCGCCAGCGGCTTGTCCACGCCGTGAAAACGGATAACGGCGATGTGCCCCGGGAGTACCGGCCAGTCCGGCCGAATCAGGTCCAGGCGGATTTCGAAGATATTTTCCTCAGGCACGTCGCCGCCGGGTGATTGGCTGTCGACGGCAGTTTCGCCTCCTGCCGGAAAACCGAGTGCGGGGGAGGGAAGTTCCTTTCTCCCGCCGGGAAGAATCGCCCCGACGGTCGCCGTCGTCTCCAGGTCGGCTCTTCCTTTTATTCTGACGTCAACCATTCTCCCGCCCGCCGCGATGAGCTCCAATCCGGCGTCCTGACCGGGGACCGACCGGATTACCAGTCGGTCCGGGGACAATACTCGCCCCAACGCTTCCCCCATCCGGAAGAATCTCCCGGTCTCTTTATCGAGGCCGGGGGCGACCCAAACGCCGGATGTCGCAGAAACGACGTAAAGCCGATCACGGAGGCGGCCGACGCGGGCCTTTTCCTCAAGGAGGGCGAGCCATTATTCCTGCACAACTTCAATAGACGCCGGATCCCGCGCTTCGGCTATGCGGAGGTTTGCCTGGAGTTCTTTTTCGCGGGCGGTCAGAACGGCCCATTCCGTCTCGATGGAAGGATTATGCAGGGTGGCGACAACCGTCTCGTCACCTGTCACCGGTGCCAGGGATGGCGCGGCCGCAACCAGAAATCCGTCGCATCCGGCGTGTATGTGCCGGTCGTTATCTGCTTCAACAACACCCTCAATAAGAAAGTTATCACGGACCGGTACGCCGCCGATAGCGAGCGCCGTTCCCACGATGAAAACCGTTGTCGTGACAATTGCCCGTCCCCTGACACGGGACAGTTCGGGGCTGGAGAACAGGTAGCGAACGAACTTCCCGAGCGGCAGGAGTACCCACATGGCCATTGATCCTAACGCCAAAACAACGCCGACAAAGAAGGCCATGTCGGCAATGGTCAGTACTATCCCGGAAAGAAGGAACACGCGGTAGACGTTAGAGGCTATGGTATAAGCCACGAAAAAGAACTTCTCAAAAATACCATTCGCCGTATGGTTTGCCTCCTTGACGTCCCAAACATACCGTTTCACCAGGTATTCGCTGTATTGCTTCCCTCGCGAGGCAAGGTTGGGCATTTCCAAAAAGTCGCACAGGATGAAATAGGCGTCGTAGCGAAGAAGCGGATTCCCGTTGAAAAGGAAAGTCGAGACGCTAGCCACAAACATCAGGTTGTGGCAGACCGCGTGGAGCGCAATGCCGTCGCTGGTGTTGGCCCATATGACGGCGGCGACGGCGGCCAGCGCCAGTTCCGCCCAGATGCCGGCGGCCGACACCATGATTCGCCGCCATTTGTTCCGGAACGCCCAGGAACTGGTGGCGTCAACGTAGGGAGCCGGGGTAAAGAGAAGGAGCATAATACCGGTATTATGGACGCTTCCCGAGTTCATTTCGAACGTGCCGAGAAATTTACAGGAAAACGCGTGCGCCGCTTCGTGGACCGCTTTCGCCAGAACAAAGGCGCCGTAGAGGAGCGGCAGGTTGGCCGGACTCAGCATTGTCGATGATGAGTCGTAGAGGTTGCCGAAATTTCCTGCCAGGGCATGCAGGCCAAAAAGAATTAGGATGCCTCACGCCACAAAGCCCTTCCAAATAAACAGCCAGCCGACCAACGGAACCCAACGGTCGAGGAGGCGATTAGGGTCAAAGAGCTTGAACCGGGGGAACAGGAAACTCATGAGGGTATTTTGCACTTCACGCTTCCGGCGCTTACGGTAACGCTGGAAAATGCTCTCGGAATCGGGCGGTATCTCGGCCTGCAACAGATTGGATGTATACATCTGGCCGATAAGTTGTATGGCCTCACCCTGGGTCGGCGCGGCGTCGCCGAAGCGCTCGGTGACGATTTTCCATGCCTCCGCCACCGTCCGCGTTCCGGTGAGGAGGGCGACGAAGTTGTAGGCGGCGGCGTCCATCCGGAAGAATTCCTGGTTCATTGGCGAGCGGACGACATGCCATTCGCGGCCGCGATAAAACTGTTTCGTCGTCTGGACGGCGGGAAGGAGCCTTGGCCGCATATCGGCGACCCGGTACCAGTGCTCGCTGAAGGTAGTCCGCTTTTTCGCCATATCACCACCATGCCCATAATTTCATTTTCACCCAGTTGACGGCGCGGCGCGACCAAATGTCGATGAGGAGTCGTTCTTCAATATCGATTTTGGCCACACCCTCAAGTCCCGGAAGCATCCATTCCGGCGGATTCCTCAGACGGACATGAACCCGGAAGACATTCTTCTGTTTGACAAGTTCCGCCATGGGGGTAATACGCACGACTTCGAACCCGACCTTTTCGTCCGGCCGTCCGGCCGCCGCCAGTGATCCACACTGACCGACCGCAACGTCGGAAATTTGTTCGTCCGGCACATAAAGGTCCGCTTCCATATTTCCGAGCGGCGCCACCTCGAATAGAGTATCGCCCTGCTTGACCGGAGCGCC
This sequence comes from Planctomycetaceae bacterium, assembly GCA_021201355.1. GTDB lineage: Bacteria > Planctomycetota > SZUA-567 > SZUA-567 > SZUA-567 > JAJBSZ01. The sequence continues at coordinate 9,707 of JAJQFC010000369.1, forward strand.
GGCCTTCTTGCTCCAGTCTCCGGTTAAGACCACTCCGGACAACGTGGTCTTGACCCGAGCCTGGTCAATTTTTTCCTTGAGTAACTCGCATTCCGCCAGGCATTGCTCCATTCGCGCTTCGGCCGCCTGGGCCTCGGCCAGCTTGTTCTCGCGCCGGGCGGCGGCGGCGTCGCGTTCGTGGCCGCGCATTTCGGCCTTTTTCATGGCAAGGCTGGACCGAAGTTCCCCGGTCTCCAGTTCGGCCAGGACGTTTTCTCTCGCGGTCAGGCGATCGCCCGGCCGGACGTGAGCCTGCTGGAGGTAACCGTCGAAGGGAGCGGCAACGACGCGCTTCTCCATTGGCTGGGTGACGAAAGTGGCTTCCACCCGGTATTGGCCGGGAAAAACGGAAAAGAAGATGATAGTAGCCAGGCACAGTATTGCCGCCAGCTTTGCCCATGTGTGCCGGCTGCCAAGCGCGGCGGCGAGAACCTCTCTGGTTCTGGTCGCCATCCTCGCGCCGAACCAGCGATCATTTTGTCGCAATTCAGCCAGCCGCGGCGTGGCGAGATCAGCGACAAGGCGAAGAAGTTTGAGATCGTGCGGCGCCGGCGGTTGCGGCGACAGGCGCTCCAAGGTGACGACGGCAATCGGTTTTTTAAGATAGCGGAGAGGGACATTCACTATGCAGCCGCTACCGAATTTCGTCGACAGTTCCATCGCCGCCCGATGCACGAAGTCGTTTCCGCTGGTGTCCGGGTAGGTAATCTCCACATCCTGATCGAGGCATTCCTCCATCGCCTGTTCCACCGCCTGGAGAAGCGGCAGACCGCGAGTCAGTTTTTCGGTATGGCTCATGGCGGCCAGTTTGATGGACCGACCGCTCAGGAACCCGAGGGAAACCCGATCGCAGCCGAACCGGCTGCACAGTTCATTGCAAAACGATATGGCTGATTTTTGAAATCTGGCCGAGGAATTAACTACGGACAGTATGGCGAGGACCGGCGCCAAAATGCCGGTATCCTGTTCGGACGGCGTCAGGGCGGCCCGTTTTTCAAACGAACGCCACAACGCACCGAGGATTTCCAGGTTCATTCGGAACGCCGGCATTTCGTTTTGACGACCGGGCGCCATCTCGAACGCCATAAACGTCCGGCTTTTTTCGGACAACGGTTTCAGGCCGGTTGCCGGCTTTTGCTGTTTTCCCCCGAAAAGTTTATCGCGGGGAATTATCATGGTTCGGGACGGTTTTCCGTCCTCCCACGTGGCGGAGAGGAGGGACTGGAACCGCTCGGGCCGGTCTCCCGTCGCCAGTGGCGGTAGGGCTCCTTGGATGGCTGGTTCCCCCGCCACTGGATCGAAAGTGAAAATCACACCCTGCTGAATCAACCCTGTTGAAAACGCGGACGCGAGCAGCAATGCGGAAAAATCGCGTGTGGAACCGGTAAAGTCGATTATCTGATCAAAAATCCCCGCCGTGGCGATCGGCGGTTTGGACAACTCCTGTGGCGGCAGGGTGGTGGGAGTCATACAACCTCCAGTCAGTCATACGCGGGATGGGAGAAGCGGACCCGTTCGCCGGAACGCCTGTTGCTCGGATTGTCCATGGCGAAGCGGAGCAGAACCGTTTCACTGGCTGGATCGGCGACGGTGGCAATGGCGATGGCGACGCCAACGCCCTCGTCACCGTCCGGGAACACAAACGCAATCTCGTCCCCCGGCGAAATGGTATCGGCTACCCGGAGGGGAACCGGCACTTCAATCCACAATGGATTGTTCGATACCAGCAGGGCAATCGGCTCAAACGCCGGCGGCGCTTCACCTGGCTCCATCTGCAGTCGCTCGATAGTGCCGGCGGTCGGCGCCCGCAAATAGTGGAGTTCCTTTTCAACCAGCATTTCCTCAAGCCGGTGGGAGGCGATGGCTTGCTTCTCTTCCGCGGCAGCCATTCGGAGAAGGGCAATTTCCACCTCGAGCCGCGCCCGCTCCAGTTCCAAATCTGTCGCCGCTCCTTCCTCATGCGCTTGGGCGATTTTCTGTACTTCCTGCTCACGCTGCAACGACTCCGCTTTGGCCGCTTCCACTTCCACCCGACTTTCCGCTTCAAGCCGCACCTGACGAATTCTCGCTTCGATGATGGCGGTATCCTGTATGGCAATGGTTTGGCCCGGGAGGACGCGGTCGCCTTCCTTGACACGAACGTCGGCAATTCGCCCTTGCAGGGTGAAGCTCAAGGCCACCTCAGCCGATGGTTTGCTTATTCCGTAGAGTTCCCCTGCATTCAGCAAGGACGGTACAACCAGGGTTAGAAGAAACGCCAGGAGTGGATACGCCTTGCGTCCAGCCATGTTGATTCCTTATCGTTAAGTATTGCTGTAGTGTAATGCCCATTTGTCTATAAAGCAACCGAAGAAAACAAAAAATTAATTTCCAGTTCACGTCATTGGTTTTTAATTCGCCTGTATAAGTATATGATTTAATGGTTTAAAGTTGTTTAGTAATGGCGAAATTTAGGTAAAAAATCTCTCAAATTATCGATTGACGTTTTTTCTTGATTTGACTATGCCTACATCGCGCTTTAAACTAATCGAATAAATCATTTTCACTTCAAGTTGTTTTTTCTTTCCATCCTCGGAGGGGTTTCGCATGTCCATTCATTCCAGAAAAGCCAATCGTATCGTCCGTTCACTCGCGAAAAGACGGGGCATCCCCCTCAGTTCGGCCGATAACGCTCCGGTCTTCGAAAGCCTGGAACCTCGAGTCCTCTTGAGCGCGAACCCTCTGTCGGAAGTATTTGGCCAGAACGCCGCTGAGGTCGTTGCCGCTCCGCACCATGACGCGGCGATTCCCCTTTCCGCCAGCAACGTTTCCCAATCATTGAATGTTGAACTGTGGTCTACGGCTCCGTCCCAGCTCGCGGTCGGCAACGCCATAGAATTTGGTATCGAGACGAACGACCCGGCCAACATCGTCTCCCGATCCCTGGTCGTCAACGGTGAAAGCATCGAGGTCAGCCCGGAAGGCAGAGCGTTCTATCAATTCGAACAGGCGGGAACGTACACCTTCACCGCCACTGCGATAACCGGAAACGGAACGGTCGGAACAACGTCGCTCGTCCTCGAGGTTGGCGGTGCGCACGGCCAGCTGACCGATTTCCAGATTGACCAGTTCTGGAACTCGGCGCCGCAACCCCTGCATCCGGGTCAGCCGGTGCAATTTGGTATAGTCACGAATAGTTATGGCGCCATAACCTACTCCATGACGGTGAACGGCGAGGCCGTCCCCGTCAGTGAATACGGGCAAGCGTCCTATACTTTCGATCAGGCCGGCTCCTACACGGTGGTGGCGACCGCCGTGGACGCCGCCGGCAATGTCGCCAGTAAAAGCGTCACCCTGGAGGTGTAAAACGCCACCGGCTGGAACCCGAATCCGAACCCGGGGAGCGGCCACGAGCAGCAACAGGATTTCGCAATAACATCCTTGTGGCACACGGCGCCGCACCAGGTTTATCCAGGCCAGTATGTGCAGTTCGGCGTCGAGACGAATTCCTCTTCTCCGGTGACCTGCGTGCTGACCGTCAACGGCCGGGAACTACCGGTAAACGAAGCGCGGCAGGCGTCGTACACTTTCACCGAAACCGGCTGGTATACGATAGTCGCCACGGTGACCGATGCGAACGGAACGGTGAGAAGTGAGACTCTTTCGCTCGAGGTCCTATCGCAAAATGGACACAACCCGACACCGAACCCGGTGTAGGGCGTTGAAATAACCGATATCTGGACCACAGCAAACAACGGCGCCGCTTCTGTTGGCAGTCAGATCGAAATAGGTATCGAAACGAGCAACCGCGATCTGGTGTCGACGTACCGCATGCGTATTAACGGCCAGGAGGTCTGGGTCAATAGCGAAGGACGCGCCGCGTACACCTTCCACCAGCCCGGCACCTATACGATTGAGGCAATTGTGACGGATAAACAAGGCGCCACCGTCACCCGGTCGATCACCGTAGAAGCCCGCGCTCCTTCCTATGACTTCCACATCACCACCGTCTGGCACACCGCTCCGGAACGCCCGTGGGCCGGCTATACCGCAACCTTCGGCATCGAAACGAACAATCCGCAGGGCATCGCTTCAAGAACCCTCACGATCAACGGCCAGAACATTGACCTTACCGCATGGGGTCAAGGTACCTTCACTTTCCCCGCCGACGGCACGTACACTATTGTCGCCACCGCCACCGATATTTACGGTAACACCGCGACCCACACCAGCACCATTATCGTGGGCGAAGGCGGCCAAGTAGTCGAAGACACAACCCCGCCCGTTGTCACCATCAGGCACGATGCTCCGGACGTCATTCAGGCCGGCACGGAAGTAGCCTTCACCGTAGACGCCACGGACGACCGCGGAATCGCCTCCCGGACCCTGTCGGTCAATGGCCGGGACGTCGCGCTGGATTCAAACGGCCACGGCCGGTTCGTCTTTACGGAACCGGGTACCTACACCATCATAGCCACTGCGACCGATACCAGCGGCAATGTCTCAACGGAATCACTCACTCTGGAAATCGCGGCCGCTCCCGCCGCCGACACCACCGCGCCAACAGTCGATATCACCCATAACGCTCCGGCCGAAATTTTCCCGGGAGATATGGTGGATTTCCATGTCACCGCCTCCGACGATACCGGCGTCATAGCCCAATCTTTCACTATAAACGGACTGCCGATGTCTTTGGGTGCGGACGGAACCTTCGCCTTCACCTTCGGAACGCCGGGAACATATGTCGTCATCGCGACCGCTACGGATGCGGCCGGCAACGTCGGAACGAAGACGGTGATCTTTCAGGTGGCGGCGCTCCGCGACACGACGGCGCCCGTCGTGAACATCACCCACAATGCTGAATCGAAAATCCATCCGGGAAGTGAAGTGGAATTGACGGTTACCGCCACCGACGATACCGGGGTTACATCCATAACCCTCCTTGTTAATGGCATGGAGGTTCCGGTCGGGACGGACGGTAAGGTTTTCTACTCGTTTCATGCGGCCGGTCGGTATGAAATAATTGCCGCCGCCACCGACGCCGCCGGCAATGTTGGGACGAAGACTGTGGTGATCGAAGTTGAAGCGCTCCCCGATACCACGGCCCCCGCGGTCAAGATCGATTATACGCTTCCCGAAACGGTGCGTGCCGGTGACGCGGTTCGCTTTACTGTTACCACTTCTGACGATGCCAGCGTCGTCACGGAGAGCTTCACCGTCAACGGCACACCCGTCGCCATCGGTCCCGACGGTACTGTCAATCATGTCTTTGCCAGCGCCGGGACGTACGAAATTATCGTCACCGCCACCGACGCCGCCGGCAATGTCGGTTCCGAAACGATTACCATCGAAGTGGCTGCCGCGTTGGACACCACAGCCCCCGTTGTCACTATAAGCCACAACGCGCCCGCCCGCCTCCACCCGGGCCAGACGGTCGAAT
>JAJQFC010000055.1:0-12318 GCA_021201355.1 Planctomycetaceae bacterium
GGGCCGGGGCGGCGGAAAAGACGGACGGGCCTTCGAACAGCTCGTCCCGCTTTTCCCTGAGGGCGGCCTGGATGCGGTCGGCGGACTGGCTGGCGAAGGCGAGGTCGGCGATGTTCCGGTGCAGTTCGTCCGGGACCGACAAATAAAGGATAAACCCGTTTTCCGCGAGGAGGAGAAGGCGCCGCCCTTCCCGCGATTCCCAGTCTTTCAGGAAGGCAAAGCTGTTTTCGTAGAGGACGTCGACGCCGAAGACGAAGGCGAGGCGGTCGCCGTCGTAGACCGGCACCGCCAGTTCGCCGACATAGCGTCCGCCACGGCCGTCCTCGTAATCGAAATTCCCCATGGTGAAAAAGAACGGCTGGCCGGTGCGGCGGGGAATATTGTACCAGGGGGTGACGACCGGATCGTCCAGATATCCCTCATTCCCGAGCCGCCGGACCGGGGAGACGTCGCCGTCCCTGCCCCGGTGAAACATGTAGCCGCGCCGCTCGTCGATGCCGTAACTCCCCGCCTCGATGACGACCCAGGCGCAGTTGACGTCCGGGTGGGCGAGGACGGCGTTTCGCGTCAGCCCGATGGCGTCCCGGTCGTCGGCCTGGTTCAGGGAAAGAGAGGTCAGGAGGTTCAGGGAGGCGTTCTGGATGACGGACTGGACGTTCCGGAAAACGGTCCGCGACCGGCCGTCGACCTGCGAGGAAATGAGCATGGTGCGCTCGACCGCGTCCTGGCCGTTCAGGCCGAGGATGACGTAATTGACGGCGACGAGCACGGCGATAAAGGCGATCGCGAGGGGGACAAGGGTGGCGAGAAGGATGCGGGCGTATATTGAAATACCGGGTTTAGGCATGCGTGTCCTTGAATAACGTTCCGCCGCAATCGGTCGCGTCGCCCGCATCTTCAGGAGGCCGGCGGTCGCCGCCATACCTTTCGACTATGTCAATGCCGGAAAAAATGCCCCGGTCCCGGCCGGCGGGTCGTCCCTGTCGCGGCGAACTGCTACTGTCCCGTCATCCCTTGCGCGTCGCGGTGGTGTGCGGTAGGCGATACCGGTGGGGAGATGCGTCGTCTCTACGTATCACGCTGGTCGAGTCGGTGCATCCCCCGAATAGTTTTTCCCGTCCGTGGTCGGCGCTCATGGCGCCGGTTTCGTGACGCGAACAATCGTTACGCATGATGCCGGAACGCAATTTCTTCCGTCCGTACGTTTAAAACGTCGTGCCAGGGCGGCATCGTTCCGTACCGGCACCGGGCGCTCCCGGCCTATTCGGCCTTCGGGCGGCGGTCGGTGACGCGTTTCGCTTTTCCCTGGAAGCGTTCCAGCGTCTTCGGCGCCACCAGTTCGATTTCCATCCTGATGCCGGTGACGGAATTGATGGCGGCGGAAATCTTGTCCCGGAGGCCGACCATGTCGCGCATGGAGGCGGAGAACATTTCGGGAAGGATTTCCACCCTAACCGTCGCCACGTCCAGGGTGCCGGGACGGTCGACGTCTATCATGTAATGGGGCGCCGCCTCCCGGACGCGGAGGAGGGCTTCTTCAATCTGCGTCGGGTAGACGTTGACGCCACGGATGACGAGCATGTCGTCGGAGCGGCCGGTGACGCGGGTCATCCGGACGCCGGTGCGGCCGCACGGGCACGGTTCGTAACTGAGGCTGGAAATGTCCCGGGTCCGGTAGCGGATGACCGGCATGCCTTCCTTCGTCAGAGTGGTGATGACGAGTTCGCCCTTTTGGCCTTCCGGCACCGGTTCGAGCGTTTCCGGGTCGAGGCATTCGACAAGGAAATGATCTTCCGAGAAATGCTGGCCTTTCCGGTATTTGCACTCGCCGGCGGCGCCGGGGCCGATCACTTCGGAGAGGCCGTAGTTGTCGGTGGCGAAGATGCCGAGATCGTCTTCGATGCGGGTGCGCATTTCGTCGGTCCACGGTTCGCCGCCGAAAAAGCCGTACTTGAGGCCGAGTTCTTCCCGGGGGATGTTGTGGGCCTTGATGGCTTCGCCGATGGTGAGGGCGTAACTCGGGGTGCAGACGATGGCGTCCGGTTTCAGGTCCCGGAGGATGGAAAGCTGGCGCTCGGTATTGCCTGACGCGGCCGGGACGACGGCGCCGCCGACGTTTTCAATGCCGTAGTGGAGGCCGAAGCCGCCGGTGAAGAGGCCGTAGCCGAAGCTGATTTGCACCAGGTGGCCGGGCCGGAGGCCGCCGGCGACGAGAAAGCGGGAGACGACGTTCGTCCAGTTCCGCATGTCGTTATGGGAATAGGGGACGAAGGTCAGTTTTCCCGTGGTGCCGGACGACCCGTGGATGCGGGCGATCTCGTTTTTCGGAATCGCCAGAAAGCCGTAGGGGTAGCCGTCCCGGAGATCCTGCTTGGTGGTGAAGGGGAGCTTCCGGAGGTCGTCGAGGCTTTTCAGATCGTCCCCGTCGATGCCTGCCAGTTTTTCCCGGAAAAACGGGACGCGCTCTTTCGCGTAGTCGACGATTTTCCGGAGCCGCTCCAGTTGGAGCTTCCCGAGTTCTTTCCGGGGAAGCGTTTCGTTCTGATCGAAAATCTGATCGTCAATGTCGTGGCCCATGTTAGAAAGCGCCCTTCAGAATGTCGATGTTGGTGAGAACCTTGACGTCCCTGGCCTGGAGGGCGGAAATGGCGTCGTCCGGTTTGTCGAAGCGGAAGACCATGACGGCATTTTCGCCGCGATGGAAGGTGAAGGCGTACATGTACTCGATGTTGATGTTCTTTTCGGAAATGATGTCGAGGATGCGGAGAAGCCCACCCGGCTTGTCGTCGACCTCGACGGCGAGGACTTCCGTCTGGTTGACGACGAATCCGGCGTCGCTGAGGGCAGTGGCGGCCTTTTCCGGATTGTCCGTAAGTAGGCGGAGGATGCCGTACTGCTGGGTGTCGGCGAGGGACAGGGTGGTGATGGAAACGCCGGCGTCGGCCAGGGTCCGGCAGATGGTCTGCAGGTGGCCTGGCTTGTTTTCCATAAAGATGGCGATTTGTTGGATTTTCATAAACACCCCTTTATCGTGAATGATGCGATTATGGTTCCGGGTACCGGGTACGTCAATCGGTCAGGCTTAATTGCCCGCATTCGCGCTGCTTTTGGACGATTTTCCGACAATATGCAACCATACTGCCAAGCCGCCGCCCCTACCCCCGCTTGTCGATGACGCGCTTGGCCTTGCCTTCGCTGCGGGCGATGGTTTTCGACTCGACCAGGGTGACCTTCGCGTTGATACCGACGGTGGAGTAGATGGCGTGGGCCACCGCTCCCTGAAGATCTTCGAGTTCGCGGATGCGGTCGCCGAGGATTTCCGGGGTGATTTCCATTTGCACTTCCATCTGGTCGAGGCCGGATTCCCGGGTGACGACGATGAGGTAGTGGGGGGACACGCCCTTAATGCGCATGAGGGCGGCCTCGATCTGGGACGGATAGACATTGACGCCGCGAATGATGAGCATGTCGTCCGACCGGCGGCCGATACGGCGGATGCGGCGGACGGTGCGGCCGCAGGCGCATTGCTCGGTCATGAGGGAGGTGATGTCCCGGGTCCGGTAGCGGATCATCGGGATGGCCTGTTTCGACAACGTCGTCAGGACCAGTTCGCCTTCTTCGCCGTCCGGGAGATTTTCGCAGGTTTCCGGATCGATAATCTCCGGGTAGAAATAGTCCTCGAACACGTGGAGGCCGTTCTGTTCCCGGCATTCGATGGCGACGCCGGGACCGATGATTTCCGACAGGCCGTAGATGTCGTGGGCGCGGATGCCGGTCGAATCCTGGATGTGCTGGCGCATGGCCTCGGTCCACGGTTCGGCGCCGAAGACGCCGACGCGGAGCTTTGTTTCCCTGATGTTGACGCCGGCCTCGGCCGCTTTTTCGGCGATGTGGGTGAAGTAGCTCGGGGTGCAGCAGATGGCTGTCACGCCGAAGTCCTGGAGCACCATTATCTGCCGCTCGGTGTTGCCGCCGGAGGTCGGGACGACGGTGGCGCCGAGGGCTTCGCCGCCGTAGTGGGCGCCGAGGCCGCCGGTGAACAGGCCGTAGCCGTAGGAGACCTGCATGACGTCGTGTTCACTGAGGCCGCAGGCGAGGAGGCAGCGGCGCATGGCGTCGGACCAGACGTCGATGTCGGATTGGGTGTAGCCGACGACAATCGGTTTTCCCGTGGTGCCGGACGAGGCGTGGAGGCGGACCACCTGCTCGCGCGGGACGGCGAACAGGCCGTAGGGGTAGGTGTCCCGGAGGTCGGTTTTGAGGAAAAACGGCAGGCGCCGGATGTCGTCCAGCGACTTGATGTCTTCCGGCTTGACGCCGGCCTCGTCCATCCGCCGCTTGAGGAGCCCGCTTTCCTGGTGATGGTAGGCGAGGTTGACCGATTCCTTGAGGCGCCGGAGCTGGAGGGCCCGGAGCTCGGGCAGGGGGAGGTAATCGAGGGCGCTGGCCGGGGGGAAACAGGCGTCGCAATGGGATTCTCGAGTCATGCGCGTTTCCTTGTCAGATTTCGTGGCGGAGAATAACGTCCATGTTTTCGGCGGCGGCGAAAACCTCCGGCCGAAAATGCGGTAATTTAACGATTGTTCGGTTTTGTTCACTTTAAGTCAAGTAAAATGCGGACGCCGCGCCGCCCGTCCGGGAACTTCCGGCACCGGTTTTTTGACGCGGAACGTCGTGCCGGCGCCGGACAGGTCACCCCGTCGGGGGGGGGCCGCGCCGGGCCGCGGGCGGTCGGCGGCGGCGCGTTTGGCGTTATGTCGCGGTAAATTAGGGTTATGTGGGCGGGCGCGGCTGTAAATCGCTTGAAAAAAAAGACCGCCGGTTTATAATGTGCCGTTAGTTGTCCCCCTCCGAACACCCCGCCGGGCCTCGGGCGGAGCGGTTGGACCGTGAGCGAAAGACGGTTGACGATGACTACAAACAGAAGCAGGGACAGGCGCGACAGCACGCGAATCGTCCTCGATCCGCCGACCTTTTCGCCGCCGGCCGACATGCGCGCGGGATACCTGGGCCGCCGCCAGGCCGAAGTGGACGAAATGCTCGACCACGGCCGGAACGGGGAATGGAAACCGGTCCTCAATATCGCCAGCCATGTCCGCGGCACCGGCGCCATGTACGGCTTCAAAACCGTCGGCGACGCGGCGGAAAACCTGGTGAGGGCGGTGACGAACGGCGATCCGGGTTCGTTCGCCCTCCTGGAAGAGTACGCCAAGGCGGTACGGGAAGCGTATGTGTGAGGGGCGCCAGGCGCCGGAGGCGGTCTCGGACCCGCGCCCGGCGGAAGCGGATTTACCATGAACGGTGTTGCCGCCCGGCCCGATGCCCGAAAACCGCATCGCCCGGCGGTATTTTACCACAACTCCAATGAGTAAGACTCCATGTCATTAACCCATCATGGCGCCCGCGAGGTCGCCGTCAGCGCCGTCCTCTTCTGTATCGGCACCATTGTTTTCATTAGTCTCTTCCGGCATCACAATTCATACTGGTACCTCGTGCCCATACTGCCCCTCGCCCTCCTGTTCGCCTGGGTGCTGGCGTTTTTCCGCGATCCGCCCCGGGTCGTCCCGAACGAGCCGGGCGTCATCGTCAGCCCGGCCGACGGCCTCGTCACCCACGTGGACACGGCGGACGAGCCGGACTATATCGGCGGCGAGGCGCTCCGCTGCAGCATCTTCCTCTCCATCTTCAATGTCCATCTGAACCGGTCGCCGGCGGCGGGCACCATCGAATTCAGCCGCCACCGGCCGGGATCGTTCTACGACGCCCGCTCGGAAGACTCCCTGGCGAAAAACGAAAACCAGGACATCGGCATCGCCACGACGGAGCCGGGCATGCCCCGGAAAATGGTCGTCCGCCAGTCCACCGGCGCCATCGCCAGACGGATAATCTGTCCGGTCAAACCGGGCATGAGCCTCAGGCGCGGGGAAAAATACGGCATGATCAAATTCGGATCGCGGACGACGCTGTTCCTCTCCCGGGACGCCGAGGTTGAGTGGAAAGTCAAGGTGGGGGACACCGTCAGGGCCGGCTCGACAATCCTTGCCGTGGTGAAGGCCGCCCCCGCCAAGGAGACGAAATGACCATGAACCGCATCCGATCCAGCACCCGGCGGACCTTCCGCCGGGTCCATATTCTCCCGTCCCTCCTGACGGTCGGGAATTTTTCGTGCGGATTCATTTCCATCGTTCTCTGCCTGAACGCGCTGTTCTTCTCGACCCGGGCCCAGATCCTCGAGGAACAGCCGTCCGCCGGGGACAGCGCCGTCGTCCAGGCGGCGCCCCTCGATCCGACCCTCGGCGCGGAAGAACGGAAGGCGCGGCGGAACACCCTGGCCCTCGAAACGGTCCCCGGCGCCCGGGCCCGGGCCGGATTCCTGTTCCATTGGGCCTGCATCGTCATTTTCTTCGGCATGGTGTTCGACATGCTGGACGGGAAAATCGCCCGCGCCATGGGCGCAAGCACCCCGTTCGGCACCGAACTCGATTCCCTCGCCGACGTCACCACCTTCGGTATCGCCCCGGCGATTATCGTCAATACAATTTCCCTTGCGGCGATGCCGGCGTCGCATGCCTGGTGGTCGCAGGTGATCACGTTCGGACTCATTTTCGCCATCTGCGCCGTCCTCCGCCTGGCCCGCTACAACATCGAATCCGGGACGGCGGACAAGAACATCTTCTCCGGCCTCCCGAGCCCGGCCGCCGCCGGCTGCGTGGTGTCGGCCGTCCTCATTGCCCAAGGCGATTACGCCTGGGTCGACGCCGCGGCCTCCTGGCTTGTCGGGCTGCCGTTCCTCGGGGGCGAAACGGGGCAGGTGAAGGCGCGGCTTCTCGCCGTCTTCCTCCTCGTTCCCGGCCTTCTCATGGTGTCGACGGTGCCGTTTGTCCATGTCTCGAACCGCTACCTGAGCGGGAAGAAGTCCTTTACCATACTCGTCCTGGCGGTGCTGCTACTCGTCCTTGTCTGGCATGAACCGCGCTTTATGCTCTTCGTCTGCTTTAACGGCTATATGCTGGCCGGGCTTGTCCTGTGGGTGCGGAAACGCCTGTGGGGCGCCAAACCGCCGGCGGACGGCGCGCCATTAACGAGGACCGCGTCCGCGCCCGGGATATACGTTGCTTCGAGCGGCGGTCCGTCAGGGACGGCTGGTTCGGATGTCGCAGGCGGGTCGGGTTTGGCCGGTGCGGCCACTCCGTCCGGTCCGACCGCTCCTTCCGGTCAGGCGAGCGTGACCGATGTGCCGGGATCGACGGGCGAGTCGAAGTCGTCACGCACCGCCTCCGCCTCCGGTGCGAACGGAACCGGGGAGGAGCGGTAGCGGCGGAACCGTCCACCGGCGGGTGCGGAGTACCACATCATCACATTGAAAACAGGGATAGATTGAGGAAGTCTTCGTGAACCACTTTATGGACGCAAGGGAGACCTGAGATGGAAAACATGGTTGCGGTAATTCTCGGTGGCGGCAAAGGGTCGCGGTTGTTTCCGCTGACCAAGCAACGGTCGAAACCGGCGGTGGGAATTGCCGGGAAGTACAGGCTTATTGACATTCCGATTTCGAACTGCATCAATTCCGGCATTACCCAGATGTTTGTCCTGACCATGTACCAGTCCGCTTCGCTCAACAACCACATTTCAAACGCCTACCGCTTCGACCAGTTTTCCAAGGGTTTTGTCCAGGTTCTGGCGGCGGAACAGACCGCCGAGTCGAGCGAATGGTTCCAGGGAACGGCGGACGCCGTCCGGAAAACCCTGCCGCACCTCGGCCATAAAAAGAGTAACAAGGGCCTCGTCCTCCTCCTCTCCGGCGACCATCTGTACCGGATGAACTACCGCCTGTTCCGGGATTCCCACATCCGCTCGAACGCCGACATCTCCATCGCCGTCATGCCGGTCACCCGGGAAGACGCGCCGGAACTCGGCGTCCTCAAGGTCGACGAGACGGGGCGCATTACCAAATTCGTCGAAAAACCGAAAACCAAGGAAGCCCTCGACGAAATGGAGACAGACACCTCCATCTTCGGCCTGGCGCCGGAAGAGGCGGCGAAACGGCCGTTCCTCGCCAGCATGGGCATTTATATCTTTGACCCGGACACGCTGTCGAACCTTCTCATGGCCGACCCGAGCCGGACCGATTTCGGCAAGGAAATCATCCCCCAGGCCATCGAGACGCACAAGATGCAGGCCTACTGCTTCGACGGCTACTGGGCCGACATTGGGACCATCCGCGCCTTCTACGAAGCCAACCTCGACCTGGTGTCGCCGGTGCCGAAGTTCAACCTGTTCGACCCGACCCAGCCGATCTATTCGAACACCCGCTTCCTGCCCGGCGCCAAACTGAACCGGGCCAGCGTCGAGGCGGCGGTCCTCTGCGACGGCACCATTGTCGAAGGAGCGACGGTGCGGGATTCGATTCTCGGCACCCGGAGCCGGGTGTGGCACGGCGCCGTCATCGAGGAGTCCCTCATCATGGGGGCCGACTTCTACCAGCACGGCGACGACCCGGGTCCGCAAATAGGCATCAACGAAGGCGCCTATCTGAAAAGGTGCATCATCGACAAAAACGCCTCCATCGGCCGCTACGTCCAGATGGTCAACCGCCAGGGCCATAACGACTACGACGATCCGGAAGGGCGGTTCCACGTCCGGGACGGGATCATCATCGTGGTGAAGGACGCGGTGATTCCGGAAGGGTTTGTGTTCTGATTTTTCATCACTGAAAAATTTCTCTTTGATAATGGACACCCGGGAGGCATGACGCTTCCGCGTGTTCCACGGCGACGAGCGCGGACGGATTTACGGCCGCGGGTCGGCGCCGGTTCGCGGCACGAGTGAGGGAGTACCAGGCAATGAAATTGTCACGACTGTTCCTGAACGGCCTTCTGGCCTTCCTGCCCATCAGCATCACCCTGTATGTCACCTGGTGGATAGCCAACCTCGCCGAGGGCGTGTTCGGCGCGCCGCTCCGGGCCTGGCTCGGGGTTCGGGCCGAGGAGACCGGCTATTACTTCTTCGGGCTCGGCCTGGTCGTGATGTTTTTCTTCCTGGTCGGGGTCGGCCTGTTTCTCGAGTTTTATTTGGGCCGCGTCCTCATGGCGTGGAGCGAACGGCTGTTGTCGCGGATTCCCGGGGTGAAGACGCTCTATTCAAGCGTCAAGGAGATCATCGATTTCTTCAATCCGGAAAAGAAACTGAACAACAACAACTATATGGTCATCGTCACCCTGAGCCCGGACCTCCGCCTGCTCGGCTATGTCACCCGGGACACCCTGGACACGTTCTACGGCGGCCAGATGGGCGGGGAGGACGACGTCGTCGTCATCCTGCCGTTCTGCTACCAGATGGGCGGGAATACCATCATCGTCCCCCGGCGCATGGTGAAGCCGCTTGACCTGTCCTTTGAGGATGGGATGAAAATCGCCCTGTCCGGATTTGTCCTGTCCGGCGACGAATCGCCGATGAGCGCGCTCCGGACCGCCGCCAAGGTCGACAACATCATGACCCGCGACCGGATGATTCGGGATCACGTCGGCGAAGGTCCGGTGAAGGGCGTGCCGCTTCCGGTGAAGCAGGATCCGCTGGACGGAACGGCGCCGGTTGGTGATGAAACGCCCACCGGGAACGGCGCGCCGGACGGCGCCGCGTCGACCGGGAAGGCCGACCCGAACACGGGCGGCGATGCGGCGAAATAGGCACAGCCGCCCGGCATGGGTTCGACAGGTCGGTTTTCGGAAACACGGAACGCCATCCTTTGCGGGATGGCGTTTTTTTCAACTGGTTGCATTTGTGGCTGGAGGCAAGACGGCGGCGTCGGGTGACGGCGAATGCGGCCGCGAATACGACAGCACACGCTTACGTCCGCCGTCGGCCGCCTTCGTCAGGCGCCGGTGTAGATGGCGGTCATCCTGGCGGCAATTGTTTCCATATTGAACAGTTTGTGGGCGCGGGCCTTCGCCAGGCGCCCGAGGTGCTCCCGGCGGGTGCGATTCTGGAGGAGGTCGAGGATGGCGTCCTTGAAATTCGCATCGCGGACGATGACGCCGGTCTTGTCGTCTTCGACCAGTTCCTCGTAGCAGCCGGCGGCGGGCAGGACGACGGCGCGGCCGCTCGCCATAGCGGCCTGGACCATCATGCCGGAGACGTCGTTCTGTTCATTCGAGACAAAGAGGTCGGCGCCGGCCAGGAGGCGGATAAACGCCTTGTCCGGCTCCAGAATGGTGACGTCCCGTTCCAGGGCGGTGATGCGGATTTGCCGCTCCAGGTCCGGGCGCATCCCGCCTTCCCCCATGATGAAGAAATGCGTCTGCGGCCGGACCGCCATGATGTCCGGCATGATTTCGATAAGTTTGTCGAGGCCGCTGTTCGCTTCGAGGGGGGATATGGCGATGATGAACAGGGGCTTTTCCTTGTCCGGGCAGACGCTGTCCCGGTAGCTGGCGCGGATGGTGTCGCGTTCCTCTCCGGCCCGGTCGGCGGCCGGTTGGTTGACGCCGTCGTAAACGACGGAAACGCGGTCGCCGCCGTCCCGTTCGCGGAATTTCGCCGCCAGCGCCTCGGACGGGCAGACGACGGCGTGGACGGAAGCGGCGTGCTCGTTCGCTTCAATAGGGGTGTCCAGATCGTACCGGCTGGTGACGCCGCGGATCGTCGGCAGGAACATCCGGCTTCGGGCAAGAAGGGTGGCGGACGGGGCGTCGTGGGCGTGGACGACGGTGGCGCCCTGGGCCTTCACGAAGTTGCCGAATTCGCGCCAGCGGAGCGGGTTCAGGCTCCGTTCAACCAGGTATTCGGCGGTGTCGACGCCGGCCGCTTCGGCGAATTCCCACAGACGGGAATGGTCGTGGGTGGCGATAATTGACGTCAGGCCCTGGGCGCGGAGGGCGGCGGCCAGGCCGGCGATGCGGGAAAACGGCTCCCAATTGCCGTCGTGGCTCGCCAGGTGCAGGACGCGAAGAGGTTCATCCATTAGTGCTTCCCCCGTTTCAATTTTCAACTTTATCCGTAAAATGGTATCTTATACAACGTTTCGGGTGAGGGCAAAGGTTTTCTTTCAGGTTCCGTTCCGTAACCGGGTTCCGCGTCCGTGACGGCGAACTGGTGGGGCGGGGCGGCGTATGACGGTGTCGACCGGAACGCCACGGCCTACACCGAGGGAGAACGACATGAAGAAAAAATGCGGGCGCGGCAGCATCGAACTGGAGCAGGGGGACATCACGTCGCAGGACGTGGACGCCATAGTGAACGCGGCCAACAGCCACCTGGCGGGCGGCGGCGGCGTGGACGGGGCGATTCACCGCCGGGGCGGCCCGGAAATTATGAAGGAATGCCGCGCCATCGGCGGCTGCCCGACCGGGCAGACCGTCCTCACCACCGGCGGCAAACTGAAAGCGCGGCACGTTCTCCACACCGTCGGCCCGCGCTGGCGTGACGGCAACCACGGCGAGCCGGAACTCCTCGCGTCCTGCTACCGGACCGCGCTCGGCCTGGCGGCGGAAAACGGGTTCCGGACGGTGGCGTTCCCGAGCGTTTCCACCGGCATCTACGGCTATCCGGTTGACGAGGCGGCGGCAATCGCCATACGGGAAATCGCCGCGTTTCTCGAGAAGAACGACCGGCCGGAAATCGTCCGGATGGTGTTGTTCGACGCCGGGACGTATGCCGCGTATGAACAGGCGCTTCGGGAAGCGGCCGGATCGGAATGACGCCGCGCCCGCCGTGAGGCGGTTATTGCGGCGGGCTTTTCTCCCACTCCGAGTCCCGGTATTTGGGTTCGATGCCGTCGATGAGCCAGTCCCAGCGGACGTTAAACTTGTCGACCGCATATTCAAGACGCTTCCATGATACCCGTCTTTTATTACGCTTCCACTCGCTTACCGAACTCGAAGTAACGCCCAGTTCGGCCGCGATTTCAGTATATTTCAGTCCTGAAAAAAGTGTCAGGAACCGATGGTTGATTCTGATTGTTGAGAAGTTCGGCTTCTTGTCTCTATGCTTTTTCTTTTTCTTCCCGGGATGGTATATCGGACCAATGCCTTCAAGAAGCCAGTCCCAACTTACTCCCTCGCTATCACAAAGGTATTTAAGCGTTCTCCACGGCGGTGTTTCCCTTTTCATCCAATTGAGTACAGCCTCATGGAACACGCCGTACCGTAGGGCAATCTCCTGAGAAGACATTTTTGGATGACACAAGAAAAAACGGTTGGCAACTTCACTTTTATCAATCAATTATATTGTCCAATAAACGAAGAAGAATAATGAAAAACGCTCCATATCCGGTTGACGAGGCGGCGGCAATCGCCATACGGGAAATCGCCGCGTTTCTCG
>JAJQFC010000055.1:12418-15124 GCA_021201355.1 Planctomycetaceae bacterium
GCCCGCCGTGAGGCGGTTATTGCGGCGGGCTTTTCTCCCACTCCGAGTCCCGGTACTTTGGTTCGATGCCGTCGATGAGCCAGTCCCAGCGGACGTTAAACTTCTGGACGGCGTGTTCCAGTCGCTTCCACGGCACTTGGCTTTTGCCATGCCTCCATTCGCTTACCACACTCGATGTGACATCGAGTTCGGCTGCAATATCGCGATATTTCATTCCTTGAAAAAGTTTCAGGAAGCGGTTATTCAGGCGATACGTCGAAAATTCCGGCCTTTTGACCCGAGGCTTTTTCCCTGTCTTGGCGGGATGAATCATCGGGCCCTTTCCGTCCAGCAACCAGTCCCAACTAATTCCATCGCAATCACAGAAGTACTTCAACGCTTTCCATGAAGGTGTTCCCCAGCTCCCCCAATTAAGAGCCGTAACGAGCGAAACTCCGTATTTTTTCGCAATCTCGATATATGTCATATTTGAGTGAAAATCGAGAAAGCGCTTGGCAACATCAATTTTATCAATCATTTGTATTCTTTTAAATTATCTAAATTACCTAAAAAATGGCTTGACACGGCCACGACAACGAGTACAATGCGTAAATAGACCTAATCCTTGGTGCGAGACTTCAACCGGGTTGGTGGTAAAAACTATAAATTATACGTGTTAGTTTCGCTCTGGCATGGAGAAACATTTCGCGCACGCGAAATGCGGGGTTTTATTGCCCATTGGTGCGGGAACCGGATCGGGAGTCGTTTGGGGTACGCGTCTGGGCAATGCGCATATCTCACTTCCGCGCAGCCGCAAGCGGCCTGGTCGCCAAACCGCTGCCGGTAGGCGTAGGGGCTACCGCCCAGCGGTGCGGAAGAGGTTCCCGGGCCGGGTCGTTTTGTGGGTTTGGGTTCCCTGTCAGGTTCAAGAAACTATCAAATATGAAAGAGGGAGGGCCGCATTGACTCTCCCTCTTTTCTTGTAACGTTGTCGGCAAAATCTCACCCGGTAAACGTCAGCGACCCGGAGGCAAATGGGGCCACATCGCCGGCGATGGAGACGGTGAGAGTATCGCCGCCGGTAGCGGTGACGCAGGCCTGAATGACGCTGGGACGTTTAACGAAACGGCCTTGCCGGACGGCGATCGTCTCGTCCGCCCGCGCTTTGCCGTGCTTGACCAGGTAGGCGGCAAGGGGACCGGCGGCGCTGCCGGTGGCGACGTCTTCGGCGTGGTCGACGTTCCCCCAGGTGCGGCATTCCAGGGTGGCGGTATCGAAAACGTAGACGAATTGGGCGTCGTATTCGCCAAGGAAGGATTCAAAGTCGTCGTGGCGGATGCGGCAGCGGTCGAGACCGGAACGGAGCGGGACGAGGAGGTAGCGGAGGCCGGTCGAAACGACTTCGATGGGCCAGTCCGCGTTGATATCCCTATCCTCCAGTGAAAGGGCGGAGGCGATGGCTGCCGCCGCCGCCGGGTCGACCGGTCCCCGGAACGACGCTTCGCCCTGATCCATCGTCACCCGGTAGCGGCCGCTTTCGCGTCTGGACCGGACCGGGACGCGACGGCCGCCGATGGCGAGTTCGAACGATGCCGATTCCGTTTCGGCATGGAACAGCCGGTGGAGAACGGCTCCGGCGCCGATGACGGGATGGCCGGCGAAGGGAAGTTCTTCGTCGACGGTGAAGATTCGGGCCGGGTAGACGTTCTTTTCGGGGCACGGGTAAAGGAAGATGGTTTCGAACTGTTTGAATTCCCGGGTGATGGCGAGGAGGGTGGCGTCCGGAAGGTCGGCGTCAGGGAAGACGACGGTCAGGCCGTTACCGGCGAACGGGGCGGTGGCGAAGACGTCCACGTGATAGTAGTTCATCGCGATTCTCCGGGTGGTACGGGTGTTCGGGTGCGGCATCTGTCCTTCGGGAAGGCCGTACTGTACCGTCGCGTCGGGGCGGCGTCAAACGCGATCGGTGCCGGCTGCGTAAAAATGTTTGCGTCGGAAAACATTGACCGTTGTCACGACGGCGCGGGAGCGGTATACTGTTGTCCGCATTTTTCACCTATGGAAGGCACCGTGTCCGCTTCGAGCGGCCAAAGGGCGAGGACAACGAAATGAGCGATAGCGATTCACAGTCGACCGGGAAGCCGTCCCTCAAGGGGTTGGGACTGCCGGAGCGGATCCCGTTCGCCAAGATGCACGGTTTGGGGAACGACTACGTCTATGTCAGGGCGTTCGACCTGGACATTACGGCGCCGTCAGAACTGGCGATTCATATCTCGGACAGGCATTTCGGCGTCGGCGGGGACGGACTGGTCCTTATTTGCCGGTCGGACGTCGCCGATTTCCGCATGCGCATGTTCAACGCCGACGGGTCGGAAGCGGAGATGTGCGGGAACGCCATCCGCTGCGTCGGAAAATACCTCTACGACAACCGGCATACGGACAAGAGCGAATTGTCCATAGAGACGCTGGCCGGCATCCGCCACCTCGTCCTGACCGTGGCGGACGGCGTCGTCCGGACTGTTCGGGTGGACATGGGCAAGCCGCGCCTCGCTCCCCGGGATCTGCCGATGAACGCGGCGGGGGAGTCGTTTATCGACCAGCCGGTCGAGGCGGACGGGAAGGTCTGGCGGGGGACGGCGGTGTCTGTCGGGAATCCGCATCTCGTGGTGCCGGTCGATGCCGTGGCTGGGCTCGAGCGTGAACGCCGAGGGCCGCGGTTTGAAAAAA
>JAJQFC010000358.1 GCA_021201355.1 Planctomycetaceae bacterium
GCCGGTATGCCCCGGCCCGCGTCAGGCAAACGACCCGGTCCGTTCCGGCCGGCCTAAAATGGCCGCATCCCCTATGTCAATTTCCGGTGCCCGTGCCGTAGCGGGGGGCGCGGACGCCGGCGCCGCTGGTGAAATTTGTGCGGTATCCGGGACGCCGCCGTATTCGCGTCGGCCGCCGCGATGCGGTTGACCGGCCCGGTCCGGGCTGCGTCGGTTCCGGCCAGCGGCGGCGTCGGGTCGCCGGTGGCCGTTTCCGGTCCTGGCGCCTCGGAACGGAGAAGGCGGCTGGACTCCGCAAGAAAGCGCCCCGCCGTCTCGGTGAGGAGGACTGACTTCCTGGAGAGCGGGCCGGTTCCGGCGGCCGGCGTTCCGGCATGCCGCGTGAAGACGGCCCATCCAAGAGAGGCGGCGAGGCCGACGGCGAGAAGAATGGCGGCGGCGGTGAGCCAGCGGCACAGGGCGTTCCGGCGGCTGGCCAGGCCGGCGTGGGCGCTGGCGGCGTTTTCCAGATCCGCCTGAAGCGCGGCTGCGAGGTTGTCGAGGCTCCGGGCGGCGTCCGCATGGTACCGGGCCAAATCGGTCGTGGAATAGCGCCGGGCGGTTTCGTACAGCGATTTCGCCCGTTTCGCCTCGGCGGACAGGGCGCCAAGGTGGCGGACAACCGTCTGCGACGCGTCGACGACCCGGCCGAGAGCCTGACGCCGCGCCGCCGCGTCGCCGTGCCCGGCCTGAATCTGTTGCGCCAGGTCCCGGGCGCCGCGGCGAAATTCCCGGTACGGGACGGCTACCGTGTCCGCTATCCGGTGCACGGCGGCGTTCCCGACGCCGCTGCCGCTGCCGCCGGGGAATTCGTCCAGCCAGAGGTCGAGGTCGCCCTCCCGCCCAATGGCGGACGGATCGACCCCGGTGTCGGCGCCGCCGAACACGAGCGCGTTCAGGCCGGCGACGTCCTGGTAGATGTCGCTCCGGAACCGGAGGAGCCGGGCCGTGAACGCGTCCGGCGCGAGGATGGCGGTCGATTCCCATCGGCGGTAAAGGGTGAGCGCCTGTTCCACGCCGGCCGCCCAGCGGTTGATGGCGGTTTTCGTCTCGAGCCAGCGCGTCCGCAGTTCGTCCTGGCCGGCGTCGTCCGTACGGTTGCCGGGACGGTCCGGGAGAATTGCGTCTCCGGCCCGGAGAAGCGCCGTCAGCGTGTTCGCATGGACCCTGGCGCGGTAGTGAAGGGCGAGGCGGTCGCTGTCCGAGAGGGCGGTGTCCGGCAATGATTCCCGCACTTCGGCGCCGATTTGGCTCTCGCGGCGGAGAAGCGCCATGGCGTCTCCGTACGGCGTCGCCGCTTCGGCCACCCTCTCGAACGAGGCGGCCATGTCGACGGAGACCAGCCAATATATCAGGAGCAGCGCCAACGCCGCCAGCGTCATGGCGAGGAAGGCTATGATGTTCGCGCGTCGGATTTTCATCGAATCCCCATCCCGGTGGCGACGGCGCCGGGGTTCCCCGGCCACGGTCGCGGCGGAGCGCCGCCGCGGCCATACGCTTCGACAGACCGCGTTCGGCCCGCCCGGTATCTTTTACCTCCCGGTTGTCGCGCACGAATGGCGTGACTGCCGCCAGGCCGGGAAGAAAAGGATTAATCTGTCATGGTTTTCGGCGTGATTGTTTAGCAACAAAGTGTTGCACGCATAGAAGAGATACGGGTGGGGATGAATACCTATTTCAACTTTTTGGGTGATTTTTGCAAAATTCCGCCCGGAGCCGCCTAGCGGACCGGGAACTTCTTGTCCTTCCGGCACTTCGGGAGAACGCCGAACATTTCCTGTATATCGTGATCCGCCGCCAGCGCCGCCGCCGATTCCCTGGCGGACTCGCGGAAGGCGATATCGGCGTCGAATTCCTCCGGGGTTTTTTCACTGTCCGCGTCGCTGTCCACGATGGTGGAGAGGATGGCCATGTCGAGAACCATGATGGTGTCCGAGAGGATGTCGGTTTTTTCCAGGTCGAAGAGGCAGAGCCAGAGAATTTCCATAATGCGCTGCCGCACCTGGTAGACATAGTTCGCCACCTGGTACTCGCTGATGCCGAGGGCGGCGGCGACTTCCGGGGCGGGTCGGCGGGCGCCGGCGAGGGTTCGCATGGTGAAGGCGCGCCATTCGACGGCGTCGTCGCCGTATTCTTCCCGGCACTTCTGTTTGGCGTGTTCGATAAGGATGAGCTTGGTCTGGCGGGCGTGATCGACGCTGCCGCCGGGGGGGCGGCGCGGCGACGGCGGCAAAGTTTTCGATGGCGAGGGGGTCGATGCGGAGCGGGTGCCTGTTCCGCAGTTTGTCCCGGGCGTAGTTCTTGGCGCAGGCGGCCAGGTAGGCGCGGAGGCGGCCGCCGCCGTTCGGATTGTAGCGCCAGAGCCAGAACGAGTCGGAGCGGAGCCGGTCCTCGGACGGCCAGAACAGGTGATCCTTGACGCTGCCGATGATTTCGTCGATTTCGGAGCGGAGGTGGTTGAACCGGTACAGCCTGGCGAGGACGGTGTCGAGGTACCGTTCGTAGTGGACGGACAGGTCTTTCAGGTACTGGCGGGCCGTGTCGAAATCCCGGTTCCTCAGGAGATCGGTGGGCATTCGGGTGGACGGCGGCACGGCCGGAAGCGGCGAGGACGAGCTGAAGTTTTCCATTATCGAGCAGGCATCCCTTCCTTGAAGGCGTAAAGGCGCGGCCGCGCGTTCCCGGGAATGCGGGGAGCGGGCGGCCGGACCGGCGTATCACGCCTTCCCGGCGATGCCCGCCAGCGACCCGATGCGGATTCGGATAATCGGCCCGCCGGTCCCGAGGGCGATGACGTCGCTGTCGTGGAGTTCCAGTTCCTGGAAATCGTCCAGGAGGATTCCGTCGATTTTTACCCCGTTCCGGGGCGAGCAATTCGCCAACCAGACCGCGCCCGCCTCGACCCGGAGCACGGCGTGGCGCTGGCTGACGCGCCGGTCGCAGTCGTCCCGGTCGTCGAAGCGGATGTCGGCGTCGGCGGCCCGTCCGAGAAGATACCGTCCGCACCGGTCAATTGTCAATGATGTTTCGTCGCGGCTGCCTCCACGGAAAAACAGGTGGATGCCGGACGGCGGCGGTTCGAACAGATCATCGGCGGCTGACGGCGTGGTGACGTCCATGCTAACTCCGGTGATTGGCTGAGGTATATACCTGTATACTAGTCGGTCGCGGTCGTCGGAACAACCCCCCCTCTGTACCCTGTTCGTCCCCTGCCGGATCGTTCCCGGAGAGGCGGACAAGAGCTTTCGCCGACCTATCCGGCGGCGAGACGGCGGGTATCGAAGAGCCCCTATTATGTATACGAAAAAAACGGCTGTCTATTTGCGATTATCAAAGAACTGACGGGTACAGGCTCGGGAGGGCGCTGGAGTAGGAGCCGCGACGGAGGAGATACGCGGCATTGGTAAACAGCAGTTCCAAACAGCGACGAGCGGGGGTCGAGTACCGCCCTGGTGGAAAAGATCTTTCTCCTCGAAGGATTGAATAGGTCCCGGGAAAGATCCCCATCGCGGGGAAACGATTTTATTGCTGTAAGTCTATATTTTAATAAGATATATATAAATAATTATAAATAGTTCTACATTTTTATACTGTATATCTTCACATGTGTTTCGTATATAAATAGCCTGTTTTAAGGGGAAGTGGGGAAAGATTCGAATTACTTGAGAAGCGGGCGCCGGGAGGCGGAAACCGGGGCAGGAAAAGTCGACGGGATGGCGCGGGGGCTATGCCGAAAAAAAAGCCGTCCACGTCCGGAGCGGCTTTTTTTCCATCGCGGTTTTTTTCACATCCTCTGACATGAACCGGACGGCTACGCCGACTTCCGGGGCGTCCGGCCGAATTCCTCCAGGACGCGGGGAATGAGCGCCCGGGTGTTCAGTTCGAACGCCCGGCGCGGTTGCAGTTCCGCCGTCGGCCAGTAAAACGCTTCCGTGAATGCCTCGACAATCGCCTCCTCCCCGCAGCCCCGGTCGTGAAGGTCGAGGAGAAGCTTCGCCGCCTTCTCCGCCGCCGCCCGGGCGTGGTCGAAAAAGCGTCCGCTCTCGCTCTCCGGCAGGATGCCCAGGTGGGAGACAAACACCTTTTTCGCGCCGACCGCGCGGCAACGTTCGATCGAATCGAGAGTCGAGCGGCAACTGACGATAAAGCAGGGGATCACCTCCGGGTAGGTCGGGGCGATGCCGAGCGTTTCGCTGCACGCCAGCAAACTTTCCTCCTCGAAGTAATAACTCATCGCGCACCGCGTATGCCCGGGCGTCGCCACCGCCCGAATCGTCATGCCCCGGAGGGTGACGACGTCCCCGTCCTCCACCGGCACGTCGACAGACAGTTCGTCAATGCCGTCATCGCCGACCGGGACGCCGGCGTCCTCGGCACAGGCGGCGTTCAGTTGCCGCATGACCGCCTTGGCCCCGTCGCTCCGGAATACCCGTTCGGCATAATGGCTCGCCACCACCCGGGCCGCCGGGTAGACGCGTTTGATCCGGCCGGCGCCGCTCATGTGGTCGTAGTGCGAATGGCTGCCAAGGATGAGGTCGAGCGGCCGGTCGCCGAGGATCGCCCGGATGTTCGCTGCCACCGTGTCGGCGCAAAAGTCGAAGCCGGTGTCCAGCAGCACCGCCGATTCCGGAGTGGTAAGAAGAAAACATTCGCCGCCAATGCTGGCCGTCACCGGTGTCACTGTGATCATTCCATCCCCGCTAGAAAACAGCCCGGACGTGCCAACCGGGCCAAACAAAAAAAGAAGACAGCCTTCTCCCGCGCGTGAACCACGCTACCATCACCGCTGTGAAAAAGGAACCGAAAACAAAGCGGCCCGATAGTATTCCGTCCGCGACGGTCAAACGGCAGGTATCCGGACAACGGGCCCGGCCCAGCCGTCACGGAAAAGACAACGCAGCGGGCCAGCCCGCGTAGAGGCGAGGAGAACCGCCATGGACCGTCCTGCAACCCACACCCCGTCCTACCCGGCCTGGGCCACGCCGCCCATGCCGGTCAGCGTCCCCTATTCCTACGACGCCTCCGGACGACTCGTCCTCGAGGCCACCTGCACCTATAAGCCGGAACAGGCCGGAATTTTCAACCCTGAAACGGCCCGGCCGTCCGGGGTGGTCCCGTCTTCACACGGCGTTTCGCGGCCGTCCGGGGCGGTCCCGTCCTCACACGGCGATCCGAGGCCGTCCGGGTCAGTCCCGTCCTCACACGGCGATCTGGCTCCGTCCGGCCGCCAGCATCCGCTTCAGGTAGTAGCCGGTGTGGCTTTCCTTGTTCCGGGCGACGTCTTCCGGCGTGCCGGTGGCGACGATGCGGCCGCCGTTGTCCCCGCCCTCGGGGCCAAGGTCGATAATCCAGTCCGCCGACTTGATGACGTCCAGGTTGTGCTCGATGACGATGACCGTATTTCCCATGTCGACGAGGCGCTGGAGAACGTCGAGGAGCCGCTTGATGTCGGCGAAATGGAGGCCGGTGGTCGGTTCGTCGAGAATATAAACCGTGTTCCCCGTCGCCCGGCGGGACAGTTCCGTCGCCAGCTTCACCCGCTGCGCTTCGCCGCCGGAAAGGGTCGTCGACGACTGGCCGAGGGTGACGTAGCCGAGGCCGACGTCGACCAGAGTCTGGAGTCCTTGCCGGAGCGGCGGGACGTTCTGGAAAAACGGCAGGGCGTCCGCGATGGGCATGGCGAGGACGTCGGCGATGGTCTTCCCTTTGTATTTCACTTCGAGCGTCTCCCGGTTGAACCGGGTGCCGCCGCATTCCTCGCACTGGACAAAGACGTCCGGCAGGAAGTGCATTTCAATCTTGATAAGGCCCGCTCCCTGGCAGTGTTCGCAGCGGCCGCCCTTGACATTGAAGCTGAACCGTCCCGGCATGTACCCCCGCATCTTCGCTTCGGCGGTGGTGCTGAAGAGGCGGCGGATGTCGTCAAAGATGCCGGTGTAGGTCGCCGGGTTCGACCGGGGGGTCTTGCCGATGGGGGACTGGTCGATTTCCACCAGTTTGTCGATGTTGTTGATGCCGGTGAGCTTGTCGTACGGCGCCGGTTTCGCCTTGCTGCCGTGGAGGTGGCGGAGAAGCGCCCGGCACAGGGTCTGGGTGACGAGGGTCGACTTCCCGGACCCGGACACCCCGGTCACGCAGGTAAACACCCCCTGCGGGAAGACGACGTCGACGTCCTTTAGGTTGTTGCCCCTGGCGCCGGTGATTTTGACCGCCCGCTTCGACAGGTCGACCGGGCGCCGGACAGCCGGGACCGGGATGACTTCCCGCCCCGACAGGTACGCCCCGGTCGGGCTGGCCGGGTTGGCCGCCACTTCGTCCACCGTTCCGGCCGCGACCACTTCGCCGCCGTGACGGCCCGCTCCCGGACCCATGTCGACCAGGTGGTCGGCGGCGCGGATGACGTCTTCGTCGTGTTCGACAACGAGGACGGTGTTCCCGAGATCGCGCATCTTGAGGAGAGTGGCGAGGAGTTTGTCGTTGTCCCGCTGGTGAAGGCCGATGGTCGGTTCGTCCAGGACATAGCAGACGCCGACAAGGCCGGACCCGACCTGCGACGCCAGCCGGATGCGCTGGTGCTCGCCGCCGGACAGGGTGGTGGTCATCCGGTTAAGGGTCAGGTATTCAAGGCCGACGTCGGCCATGAAGTTGAGCCGTTTCAGGACTTCAATCCGGATCGGGTCGGCCACCGCCTCGCCTTCCCGGTCGAGGGACAGTTGTTCCATAAACTCGATGGCTTTCCGGGTGGACAGTTCGGTAATCTGGTTGATGTTCTTGCCGCCGACGGTGATGGCGAGGACTTCCGGCTTGAGCCGGGCGCCGTGGCAGTCCGGGCAGACCGATTCCGCCATATAATTATGAATTTTCGCCTTGATGTAGTCGGATTCGGTCCGGTGGAACTGGGCCTCGAGCATGGGGATGACGCCTTCGAAACCGGGGCCGTCGACCGGGCCGTCCGCCATGAGGCGGGGCTTCCGGGAGTCC
The DNA here is from genome assembly GCA_021201355.1 of Planctomycetaceae bacterium. GTDB lineage: Bacteria > Planctomycetota > SZUA-567 > SZUA-567 > SZUA-567 > JAJBSZ01. Next base: position 7,021 of record JAJQFC010000358.1, read on the forward strand.
GGGTCGCCGAAGAGGAAGATGTCCTGCTGCTTTTTCGTCATCTTGTTGAACGGTCCCCGGACGTTCGCCTTGTAGAGCCGGGCAAAGTCGTCGATGACGCTCTGGTACATCATCGCCAGGAACATTGTTCCTTTTCGGGTTATTTCAAGGGCGCCTTCCTTGAGGGCGAGGGTTGTGTCCGGGATGATGAGATCCTTGTCCAGGTCAAGGCGGGTGCCGAGGCCGTCGCAGGTCGGGCAGGCGCCGAAAGGGGAGTTGAACGAAAACATCCTCGGTTCCATTTCCTGAAAGGAAATGCCGCAGTCGATGCAGCCGAAGTTTTCCGAATAGGTGGTGTCCTGCCAGTCGTCCTTGGCCATTTCCACGGAGACGACGACAAGGCCGCCGGACAATTTCAGCGCCGTCTCCACCGCTTCGGCGAGACGGCTGGTCGAATCGGCCTTGACCGCGACGCGGTCGATGACGGCTTCGAGGGTATGTTTCCGGCGCTTTTCCGGGATTTCGTTCAGTTCGCGGATTTCCGTCATGATGCCGTCGATGCGGGCGCGGACATAGCCTTCACGCTTCAGCATGGCGATGACGTCCTTGTGCTCGCCCTTGCGGCCGCGAATGAGGGGGGAGAGGACGACGGCGCGTTTGCCGACGGCGGTCGTCATTATCGAACCGACAATCTGCTGCGCCGTCTGCCGGGTAATCGGTTTGCCGCATTTCCAGCAGTGCGGCGTTCCGGCCCGGGAAAAGAGAAGGCGGAGGTAGTCGTAGATTTCCGTCGTCGTCGCCACGGTGGACCGGGGCGTGGCATGGCCTTTCCGCTGTTCGATGGCGATGGTCGGCGGCAAGCCGGTGATGGATTCCACGTCCGGCTTCCCGGTCATGTCCAGGAACTGGCGGGCGTAGGACGACAGGCTTTCCATATAACGCCGCTGGCCCTCGACATAGATGGTGTCAAAGGCGAGGCTCGACTTGCCGGAGCCGGACAGGCCGGTCATGACCGTCAGGGTGTTCCGGGGCAGGTCGATGGAGACGTTTTTTAAATTGTGTTCCTTGGCGCCGATGACACGTATAAACTGATCCGACACTGTCGTTTCCTTCTCTGACAACATATCTATTCTATGTACTTCTCGATACACTTCGCGTCTATGCTCTTTGCGTCAATCCGCTTCACGCGCATTCCGCGACGGAACCGCCGGCCGTTTGAACCGACCGGATAGTGTACCGCGCGGTGAATGAGTTCCCAACCTATTTTTTGTCAAAATTTCCCGCCGACCCTTTTTCCGGAAAAAGTTGTTTTTTGAAAACTCGTATTGACGAAAAATGCGAAACAGACTAGCATGCACCGTGAATTCGGGCCTTTTTCCGGTCCGGGTGGGGGATGGATATCCGATATCCGTTGCCATTAGCCATGTTACCGCACATGTTAACGTCTTCCACTGACGCTCTGATGAGGACCGTATATGCCTTTTTCACGCTTGCTTGCTTTTGCCGCCTTGTTTACTTTCTGTCTCGCCGCCGTCGCCGGCTGCCTCCCGTCGGACGAACAGATAGCCGCCGAGACCCTGGCCATGCGCCAGCACGCATATAAGGAGTGGAAGTCGGCCCGCGAGCGCGGCGACGAACAGTCCGCCCGCCTGAACGGCCCCCTCAGCCTCGACGACGCCATCCGCCTCGCCCTCCGCTACAACAAGGAACTGCTGTCGGCCATGCAGAACCGGGAAATCGCCGCCGGCGAACGGATGAGCGCCTACCAGATCGTCCTCCCGAGCTTCCAGGTCACCGGCAACACGTCGGTGGTGGAGGGGAACGGCGGCCTGTTCGACAACTACAGTTACGGCCTGAGCGTCGGGCAGCCGATCGCCCAGGGCGCTTCCTATCCGGCCCAGCTCCGCCAGGCCCGCCTCCTCACCGCCCTCACGGACGAACAGATCCGCGCCCAGGTCCAGACCCTTATCCAGACGACCGCGACGTACTACTACGACGTCCTCCTCGCCCAGCACATGGTGAACACCCAGCGTGAAGGCCTCGTGTCGGCCGAAGCCCAGCTCCGGATGGTGACGGAACGCCGGCGCCAGGAAACGGCGACGGACTACGACGTCCTCCGCGCCCAGGTCGACGTCGCCACCTACCGGGCCAGGATGATCCAGGCCCAGAACGACATCGATTCCGGCCGCGTCAACCTCCTCAAGGTAATGGGTGTGTCGCAGGATTCGGAAATCACCTTCTCGGACAAGCTGGAATTCCTGCCGATGCGGCCGGTGTTTGAACGGGCCGTCCAGATAGCCAGCGCCAACCGGGCCGATCTCCGCATCGCCGAACTGAACGCCCGCTCCGAACAGGAAGCGGTGAGAATCGCCCAGAGCCAGTTCTTCCCCGTCCTCGCCGCCACCGCCGGCAACACCCGCATCAACAGCCGGTCCGGCGGCCTTCGTCCGACCCGGACGGACTGGTCGGCCGGGCTGAACTTTACCTGGGATATCGGCATCGACCTCTGGGGTAATCTCCGGTCGGCCCGGGCCGAGGAAATCCAGCGGCAGATCGACCTCCTGGACGTCCAGGAAACCACGGTCCAGGAAATCCGCCTCCAGATGTACAACCTGGTCAATTCGGAAGAGATGGTCAAGGCCCTCGAGGTCAACCAGGACGCCGCTTCCGAGGCGCTCCGCCTCGTCCTCGTCGGCTACCAGGCCGGGGTCAGGACCGAGGTCGACGTCACCGACGCCCGCCGCGCCCTCACTGAAGTCCAGGGCGACTACTACACCGCCCTCTACAACCACACCCGGAACCGGCTCGACCTCCAGGTGGCGATGGGCATTCTCGGACCGGCCCTGGTGTCGGACTGCGACATGCTGGCGCCGACCGTGCCGATTGCGAACATCGAAGAATTCGCCGTCACCGACTACACGCCGAACCCGATTTCCCTGCCGGACGGCGCCACCGGCGCCGCCCCGGGCGGAAGCCGGAGCGGCAGCCGCACCGGTACCGGCACCGGCAGCGACGGCGGCAGAGGGACAGGCAGCGTCAACACGAACAGCGGCAGCGGCGGCGCCACGACGCCGGGGACCACCCAGACCGGGAGCCGCGCGCCGGTTCGCGGCAGCCGGTCGTCCACGACCGTCAGCCAGGCCGACACGACCATGCCGTCGGCGGTGCGGGCGAGCGATCTGAACTCGGGCCGCCGCGACGCCCGGCGCACCACCACCCAGACCGCCTCGGCCCGGCGCTAACCACGGAACCGGGGCCGGGGCGTTGCGTCGTGTCCGGGTTGTGAAGGTCGACGTCGTGCGGGCAGGGCGACGAGAGGGTGTTTCAAACTGGTACAGTCGGTCGGAGACGGTGAAACGCGCCGAGAGCCGGATTTGACGACGCAGTCGGCGACACGACCGGTTGTTAACAGGCATAGTATTGTTTTTTCCATATATAAAACCCGGACGCCAGGCTGTCATCCGGGTGTTGTTTGTGAGGGGATTTGAACTAACAGTGAACGCGTTTGGGTACTGGTGAAACACGTCGAACCGCGCTCCGAAAAGGCCTTATTGGGGGAAACAACCATGCTGGAACGATATTTCGGACTACGAGAACACCGCACCACCGTCTCCATGGAAATCATGGCGGGCGTCGCCATCTTCCTCACCGCCGTCTACATCCTGGCGGTCAACCCGATGATCCAGGCCGCCACCGGCATGCCGCAGGACGCGTTGTTCACGGCGACGGCGGTCGCCATCATCATCGGCACTTTCCTTATCGGGTTCTTCGCCAATATGCCGTTCATCCTGGCGCCGGGCATGGGCATCAACATGTTCTTCGCCTACGCCATCGTCGGGCAGAAAGGCTATTCCTGGCAGGAGGCGCTGACAGCCGTTCTCCTGGCCGGCGTCCTCTTCGTCCTCACCGGCGCCCTCGGCCTCCGGCGCATCCTCCTGGACGGTTTCCCGGAAGCGCTGAAGCACGCGATGACCATGTCCCTCGGCCTCATGATCGCCGTCATCGGCCTGAAAAACGCCGGCATTATCGAAATGAAGGAAGGGTTCGCCCAGCTCGGCACCATCACGACGGGCGGGCCGCTCCTGGCGCTTATCGGCATTGTTATAACCGGCGCCTTCCTCAGCCTCGGCATGCGGACGGCGGTGCTTCTCGGCATTATCGTCACCACCGTCGTCGGGATGTTCATGGGCGTGACGAACTACGAGCCGGTCCTGCAGGGCGGGGCGTTCTCGCTGCCGCCGTCCCTGTCGCCTATTGCCATGCAGTTCTCGTTCCAGTGGGACCGGATTTTCACGTTCGACTTCATGGTGGTGATTTTCACCCTTCTCGCCATCGACATCTTCGACAACCTCGGAACGTTCGTCGGCGTCCTGAACCACTTCTCCACCGAGGAAAAGCTCCGCTACCACAAACGGGTGCCCCGCGCCCTCATGTGCGACGCGGTGGCGACGGTGGCCGGAGCCTGCGTCGGCGCGAGCACGGTGACGACCTATGTCGAAAGTTCCACCGGCATCCAGGCCGGCGGCCGGACCGGTCTGGTGTCCATGACTATTTGCGTGCTCGTTCTCCTGTCCCTCTTCATCTCGCCCCTGTTCCTCATGGTGCCGGCGGCAGCGACGACCCCGGCCCTTGTCGTCGTCGGGATGTACATGATGGCGATGTCGACGCGGCTGGTGTGGTCGGACGTGTCCGAGGCTTTGCCGACGGTCGTCATGATTCTCGTGACCGCGTTTACGTCGAGCATTTCGGACGGCCTGATGTTCGGCTGGATCGGCTACCTCATTTTCAAGCTCATCATGCGGAAGTGGCAGGACCTGACCGGCACTGTCGTGGTGGTCGGCATCTTCTTTATCCTCCGGTTGATATTCCTGTAAGTACGTGGCGAATCGTCCGCCCTGTCGAAGGGTTTTTCGGTAATGGTTGACTGTTCGGCCGGGTGGGCGTCCGCCGCCGGGACAAAAATCGTGCCGATGCGGAAAAACGGCTTGACAGCGTTGGGCGCTTCCCGGAAGATGGTACGGATGCGCCGCCGTCCAGGCGGCGCGTTCGTTGTTTACAGCATTTTTGTTGTGAATGCGTGGAGCATTGTATGAAGCCGGCCGGGTTGGGGCTGCGTGATGGGGACGGCCCGTCACGGACAGGCTTTCGGCTGCGGTGCGACATAGAGTAATGAATCCTCGGATATTCTGCTTTTGAAGGAGTAGCATCAGATGGCCAAGAAGAAGAAAAACCCGGTCGAAGTCTACCAGATGATTTGCGGAAGCTGCTCGAGCCGCAACTACGTCACCCGGTTGAAGCGCGAAAACAAGTCCCTGGAAGTCTCCAAGTACTGCCCGGTGGAACGGAAACACACGCCGCACAAGGCGAAAAAGGCGTAGTTTTTCACCATTTTCGCCGCGGCGGCGAGCGATAATCAGTCATTTCAGTACGGCCAGCCTTTCCGGTTGGCCGTTCTTTTCGTGTCGCGAACGGGATGTTCGACGTTCTCCCGGACGCAGTTGTGTTCGAAGTTCCCGCGCCTGCGCCTGCCGGACGTTTTTCCTTGATTATTCCCGGGGAAGATTTATGATGGTGTTCCCGGTTATGTGAGGGGCTTTGCCGCCTTGTTGCCAGTGGACCGCTTTTTTGGCGCGGTTTAGAGATGTTTCATCTACCCATGGCGGCTTTTTGAAAGGGTTTGCGTCATTCGTACACAGGTTATGGCGTATCCAGTCCCGTTCGTCTCGCGGCCGTTTACTTCTTACAATGGATTTTTCGGCTTGTTTTCCGCCCGGAACGACGGCGAGAAGCGGGCCTGTCGCCATCCCGCCGTCGGCGACGGCGCTCTTTTATTATTTTAAACGGTAAATAATGTAATACGCAGCACGAACCACACACGTTTCCAACACGTCGGCATACCACACAGAGAAAGGGAAAGCCCATGGCACGCAAGACCGCTCCATTCGACGGCAACCAGGCCGCCGCCGAAGTCGCCCACGCCGTAAACGAGGTATGCGCCATCTACCCGATTACGCCGTCCTCCAACCTCGGCGAAATCTGCGACTACAAGTCCAGCCTCGGCGAGACGAACATCTGGGGAACCGTCCCCTCCGTCACCGAACTGCAGTCCGAAGGGGGCGCCGCCGGCGCCGTCCACGGCTCCCTGACCACCGGCGCCATGACCTCGACCTTCTCCGCCGCACAGGGCCTCATCGGGATGCTCCCGACCAGGTACAAGATCGCCGGTGAACGCACCCCGACGACCTTCTACGTCACCGCCCGGACCGTCGCCGCCCACGCCCTCTCCATCTTCGGCGACCACTCCGACGTCATGGCCTGCCGCCAGACCGGCTGGGCGATGATGGCCGGAACGAACGTCCAGGAAGCGCACGACCTCGCCCTCGTCTGCCAGGCCGCCACGCTCCGCTCCCGCATCCCGTTCGTCTCCTTCTACGACGGCTTCCGCACCTCCCACGAAATCCAGAAAATCGAACTGTTGTCCAAGGACGACATGCGGTCGATGATTGACGACAAGCTCGTCCGCGACTTCCGCGCCCGCTCCCTCACGCCGGACAACCCGTCCATCCGCGGCACCGCCCAGAACCCGGACGTGTTCTTCCAGGCCCGGGAAGCCTGTAACGGCTTCTACGACGCCTGCCCGGGCATTGTCGAAGAAGAGATGAACAAGTTCGCCAAACTCACCGGCCGCCAGTACAAACTGTTCGACTACTACGGCGCCGCCGACGCCGACCGCGTCATGATCCTCATGGGTTCGGCCGCCGACGCCGCCCAGGAAATGGTCGACTACCTGAACTCCAAGGGCGAGAAGGTCGGCGTTATCGTCGTCCACCTCTACCGGCCGTTCTCCATCAAGCATTTTATCGCCGCCCTGCCGAAATCCGTCAAGGCCGTCGCCGTCCTCGACCGGACCAAGGAACCGGGCTCCCTCGGGGAACCGCTGTACGAAGACGTCCGCACCGCCTTCGGCGAAGCCATGCAGGACGACAAGTCCCTCTTCGGCGGCAACTGGCCCCGCGTCATCGGCGGCCGCTACGGGCTGTCCTGCAAGGAATTCACCCCGGCCATGGCCAAGGCCGTCTTTGACGAACTGAAAAAGCCGGACGCCAAGAACCACTTCACCGTCGGCATCACGGACGACGTCTCGAACACCTCCCTCGATTACGACAAGAACCTGGACATCGAAGCGGACGACGTCCGCCGCTGCCTGTTCTACGGCCTCGGGTCGGACGGCACCGTCGGCGCCAACAAGAACTCCATCAAAATCATCGCCGACCACACCGACAACTACGCCCAGGGCTATTTCGTCTACGACTCCAAAAAGGCCGGCGCCATCACGACGTCGCACCTCCGCTTCGGCCCGCGCCCGATCAAGTCGACCTACCTTATCCACTCCGCCAACTTCATCGCCTGCCACCAGTGGTCGTTCCTCGAAAAGTACGACATGCTGAAGGACTTGAAGGAAGGCGGCGTCTTCCTCCTGAACTCCATCTATTCGAAGGACGAAGTCTGGGACAAGCTGCCCCGGGAAGTGCAGCAGCGCATCCTCGACAAGAAGGCCAAGTTCTACGTCATCGACGCCTACAAAGTGGCGCAGAAGGCCGGCATGGGCGGCCGCATCAACACCATCATGCAGACCTGCTTCTTCAAGATTGCCGATGTCATTCCGGCCGACAAGGCGATTGAATACATCAAGACCGCCATCAAGAAGACCTATTCGAAAGCCGGCGACGCCGTTGTCGAACGGAACAACGCCGCCGTCGACCAGGCCCTCGCCCACCTCTACGAAGTGGACTACGCCGGGAAGACCGCGAACGGCACGCCGATGCCGCCCATTGTCTCCGACGAAGCGCCGCAGTTCGTCATCGACACGCTGTCCAAGATCATGGTCAACGAAGGCGACGACCTGCCGGTCTCCAAGCTCCCGATTGACGGCACCTTCCCGACCGCCACCACCCAGTGGGAAAAGCGGAACATCGCCCTCCAGATCCCGGTCTGGG
>JAJQFC010000316.1 GCA_021201355.1 Planctomycetaceae bacterium
GCCCAACCGGCCCGGCGGTTTCAAGCGGCGCGACCGGGACGGGGGCGGTTTATGACGCTCCTGTCCGCCAACAATCTTCTGAAAAGCTATGGAGGACACACCTGTTTCGAGGACGTGTCCTTCATCGTTCCCGCCGGCGGCCGGGTCGGGCTAATCGGCCCGAACGGCTGCGGCAAGACGACGTTGTTCCGCGTCCTCGCCGGCGAGGAAGACTACGAAGGCGATCTGTCCCGCCGGCGCGGACTGGAAATAGCCCGCCTCGATCAGTCGCCGGAATTCCCGGACGGGTCCACGCCCCGGTCCGTCATGGCGGAAGCGGTGCGCCACTGGCGGGAACTCGACGCCGCCATCGACGCCCTCCGGGAAGACCTGTCCGTCCTCTCCGGCAAGGAGCTCGACAACGCCCTTCGCCACCTCGCCGACATGGAGACGCGCCGCGACGCCGGCGACGGCGAATCGGCCACCCGCCGGGCCGAGGCGCTTCTTCGCGGCGTCGGCCTCCGGATCGATCAGTTCGAACAGGACATGGAAACGCTGTCCGGCGGCGAACGCTGCCGCGTCGCCCTGGCCCGGCTACTCGTCAACGAACCCGATCTCTGGCTTCTGGACGAACCGACCAACCACCTCGACCTTGCCGGCATCGCCTTTCTAGAACGCTTCCTCCGAAACAGCGCGGCGGCGGCGGTGATAATTTCCCACGACCGGCAGTTCCTGAACAACGTCACCACCGAAACGTGGGAACTCGAGGGCGGCCGCCTGTTCATTTATCCGGGGAATTACAGCAATTCCCGGAAGCTCCGGGAGGAACGGCGGCAGGCCCAGTGGCGCGAATTCATGAAACAGCGCGACTTCATGCGCCGGGAAGAGGCGTTCATCAATAAGTGGCGCGCCGGCACCCGGTCGCGGCAGGCCCAGTCCCGGTTGAAGCGCCTCGCCAAACTCGACGCCATCGACGAACCGTCGACCCTGTCCCGTCTCGCCGCCCTCAACCTCAAACTGAGCCGGCGCCTCGGCGACAAGGTTCTTAATCTCCACGACGTCTCCGTCGGCTTTCCCGGAAAGACGTTGTTCGAAGGGCTGAAGCTGGAACTGGCGCCGGGCGAAACGGTCGGCATCGTCGGTCCGAACGGGAGCGGCAAGACGACGTTGTTCTCGACGATTCTCGGCGAGGTGCCGCCATTGTCCGGCACGGTGGAATGGGGCCCGACGGCGGAACGCGGTTTTCTCGGCCAGCACGAAGTTTTCCCCGACATTGACCGGACGCCCCTCCAATATCTCCAGGACGCCAACCTTGGCGACGACGACCAGGACCGTCGCGACAGACTCGGGGCCATGCTCTTCAGCGGCGACGACGTCTTCAAACCGGTGCGGGTGCTGTCTGGCGGCGAGCGGAAGCGGCTCATGCTCACGCGGCTTCTTCTCGAGGGCCATAACGTCCTCCTCCTTGACGAACCGACCAACCACCTGGACATCCAGTCCGCCGAAGCGGTGACGCTGGCCCTCACCGCCTACGAGGGCACCGTCCTCGTCATCAGCCACGACCGCTACTTCCTCGACGAAGTGGCGGACCGCATTCTCTGGCTGGAAAAGGGCGAATGGCGCGTCACCCGGGGCGGGTATGCCGAAGCGGAGGCGGCCCACGACGAGGCGCAGCGCGACCGCGCCCGCGACCGGGAGCGGGACCGCGAGAAGAAACGGGACAAGCCGGCGACCGGTCCGACAGGGGCGGCGTCCGCCACGCCGTCCGCCGCTGACGATGACCGGCCGTACGCGGGCTGGCGCGTCGCCCGGCTGGAGTCGCAGATTATCAAAAACGAAGAACGGATGGCCACGCTCCACGCCGCGTTTCAGGATCCCGCCGTCACCCGGGACGGCAACCGCATGCGAACGCTCCAGAACGAGCTGGCGGCACTTGAACAGGAACAGGCGGCACTGGAAGACGAGTACGCCCGACGCTGAGTGACTGCCCGGTTCGGTCGGTAAGGGACGGTGCGGTGTTTAAGCCGTTGACACGACCCTTCCCTGCGGAGATGCAGCTTTACGGCGAACAAGCTGCTCGATAACAGCCGTATCGTTGTTGGATACGAGAAAAAGTTCTGGCAGGTATATTTTTGACCGGAAGTTTGGACGAAAACGCTGAGAAGAACAATTGGCGACGTATCCGGCGGCGAGACGGTAGTAATCGATTAGCTTTTAATAAATCCTATAATGACCCGATGAGAAAGGGCGCCCATGCTCGCGTGTCGACCGACGTTGTGCCTTGCGGTCGCCGTGGTGGCGGGGATTTGCGCCCGGGTGTATTTCCCCTTTCAGGGAGAACTTCTCGGAACCGTCGTTGTTATTTTTGTGCCGTTCCTCGCCTGGTTCCTGCTTTCGCCGCATGAACCCGGTCCGCCCCTCGTCAAGGTGTCGGAGGCGTACCGGCCGCACATCGTCGCCCGCCCCGGATTCATCGCCCGGCGCGGACTGAACCGGTTCATGATACTCCTGTCCATCGTCGCCTTCCTTCTTGGATTTTACCGCCAGGTCCAATGGGAACGGGAAACCGATCCGGATCGCCTGCCGTCCCGGCGCTGGTTCACGGCGACCCTCCTCACGACAACGCCGACGCGGATTCATCCGGGCAGCGAGGGTCGCTGGCGCTGCGACGCCCTCCTTCTCGATGTCGACGGCAAGCCCATCCAAAAACCGCTGTCGCTTCGCGTCTACGGAACGGACGGCGACCCGGCCCGCCGGGGCGACCGCCTCCATGCCCGGGTCCGGCTGTCCATCCCGGAAGCGCCCGACTATCCGGGCGCCTTCGACTTCCGCTTCTTCCTGAACCGGGACGGCATCCTCGCCTCCGCCTTCATCGTCAAGCCCCGGCCCGGCCGCGACGAACCGGAACTGACCGTCGTGCCGGTCGACGACCCGCCGCTCCACACCCGCACCCTCCGCATACTTGACGCCATTCGCGGCGCCGCCGTCGCCGCCACCATCCGTCACGGCGGCGAATACGGCGGCCTCCTCGCCGCCATGCTCTACGGCTATCGGGACGACATCGGCCGGGAAGTGCGGGACGCCTTCCGCCGCGTCGGCATTGGCCACGTCCTCGCCATATCCGGCCTGCACGTCGGCCTTATCGTCGGACTCCTTTGGTGGATTGGCGGCTGGATTACCTGGCCGGCCCGCTGGCGGGCCCTGGTCTGTCTCATTCTCTCCCTGTTCTACCTTGGCCTCACCGGCGGACAGGTGGCGGCGGTCAGGGCCACAACCATGGCGGCCATTCACCTGGCCGGCATCGCCATGGGCCGGAAGTCGGACATGTTGAATTCCCTCGGTGCGGCGGCGCTGTTTCTTTGCCTCGCCAATCCGACCGCGCCGCTGGACGTCAGCTTTCAACTGAGCTTTACAGCGGTTCTGTTTATCCATGTTTCGTTTCCGGTAGCGTTCCGGAACAGCGAACGGACCGGTCCGCGCCGAGCCCGGCGGAAGACATGGTGGGCGGAGCGCCGGGGTGAGATGAACCAGTTGATCCGCCTCAGTATCGCCACCTGGGTCGGCCTCTATCCCATTATCGCCGCCGTGTTCTACCAGGTGAATCTGGCCGGACTGCCCATTAACATCGTGGTGATTCCCCTCATGTCCCTCGTTCTTGTCGGCGGCCTTCTCGTGCCGTGGCTCGGCTGGATTCCGCTGATCGGGGACATTCTGGTCCTGCCGACGCGGATACTTGCCCGGCTTGCCATATGGACGGACGGGTTTTCCTGGTCGTCCTTCCCGGTCCATCCGCCGGACTGGCGCTGGACGCTCCTGTTCTTCCTCGCCACCGGTATGTACATGCTTCGCGGCATGTTTCGGAACCCGTTGTCCCGGCGGCACTGGGTCGCCGCCTGCGGCGCCCTCGTGGCTGTCTGCGTTGTCGGGGTGACGGCGACGATGGGTTCCGCGCCGCCGCCGCCGGACGGGCGGGCCAGTATTCTGCCGGGAAGCGGCGGCGGCGTCATTATTGCCGAAGCGCCCGGGGGCGGCATCGCCGTTCTCGGTACGGTGCGCCGGGGCGGCATCCATGAAATCGGTTACCTTCACCAAATCCGCCGGAGCGGCGCGGTCGGCCTGGTCGCTACCGGCGGCGATAAGGACGGTGAGAAGGCGGACCTCGAATACCACAACGGCATCGCCGCCACGACGCCGCTGCCGGCCGCCGGTGAACCGTATGAGACAAGCGGCTGGCAGCCGGTGCCGGGTGCGGACGGCGTCGAGTATGCCTACGGCCGGAACAAGACGGGGAAAATCGCCTGGCTGTCGGCCCGGGCCGGGGAGGCGTCCGCCGGGATTGCTCCGAGGATCTCCATCGCGGCGTACCGGTCGGTGACGCGCCGGCCCGATCCGGGGATGGACGTTCGGCTGCTGACGTTGTCGTTTTCCGACCGGAATCCAAAGCCGCCCACGGCGGTGCGAGGTGGCCGCGTCGTCCTCGTCAGCGGCCGCTATGGCCGGACGTTGCCGCCGGGGTGGTATGAGCGGAACAGCTATGGCGTGGTGGTGGCGGACGGGGCGCGGTTGTCCGGCTGGGACGGCGACATCGGCGCGTGGCGGGAAATATCGGGCGATGGCTTCTGATGGTTCCGCCTTCTGTCCGAAAGGGTTTTGAACTGCTTTCCTTCAGGACCAACGGCTGAACGAATTTCCAAGTTACCGGCGACCGGCGACGGAATAATTCTACCGGAGGACGGTCCCGAGGAATTCATGGAGGTGGATAATGCCTATCAGTTCCCGGCCGCGAAGGACGTAACAGTTGTCGGTATCGCGCCGGCCGATTTCCTTGAGGGCGAGGATGGCCGGGGAGGTCTCCACCACGTGGGCGAAGTTCTGCACCATGATTTCGCGGAGCCAGGTCGACGACTCGTTCCGGATAACGTCGGCGATTGGTTCGAAATTAAGGAACGGCGTCATGTCCTCCACCCACATCAGGTAGTCGGGAAGACAGACCTTGACGAGGCGGCGGGTGGTGACGACGCCGATAAGTTCCCGGTCGGACGACAGGACCGGGAGTTCGAGGGCACGGTGTTCGAGGAACAGGTCGATGGCGCGGGCGAGGGAGTCGTCCGAGTTCAGGACGACCTTCGGCGGCGCCATGATATGGCGGGCCTGGAGGTGGTCGGGAAGGCGGTGGCCGCCCAGTTCGAAATGTTGCCAGACCGCCAGGGGCGAGGTGAGGTCGGCGACTTTTCGTACCGCTTCGGCGTTGTCGCAGGCGCGGGTGACGCTGTGGAGAATTTGCTTGTGAATGCCCGGCGTGTCGATGGGCGTGAGAATGACAAACACCACGCAGGTCTGGCGCCCGGCGAATTCAATGCCGTCCCGGAACGTGGCGATACTGACGAGCGGTTCCGTCACCTTTTCAAGGCGGCCGTGGAGAACGGCGAGGCCGGGCCGGGCGTGGGGCGATTCCTTTTCCATGTTCTGGCTGACTTCCTGCACCGCCTCCCGGAGGTTGCCGATACCGTATTCCAGCGCCAGGTGGGCGAGGAGCTTCTGGATGATGTCGGCGTCGGGGGCCGGTTCGAGGTGGTGGAGGACGTCTTCCGGTTTGAAGATTTCCGTCAGCCGGGCGTAGCGCTGGGTTACGCTGAAGCGTCGGGAAATTCGGCGGGTGCTTTTGTTTTCCATTGTCGTTCCAATCTTCGTGGTGTTGGACGAACCGCGGAATTGCGTGTATAACGCCGATAAGCCGTCTGGCCGACCGAACGCTTACCCGCGGGGCCGCCGGTCCCGGAGAATCGACTCGACCCGTTCAAGTTCCCGCTGCATGGCGGAACGGATGGATTCGAGTTCCCGAAGGACGTCGTCCCGGTCCTCGACGCTGTCGCCGACCAGTTCGGCTTCCAGTTCCGCATCCGTGCCCGGCGTCATCTGTATCGGCTGCGGTCCGGACGGCGGCGCCGTATCGCCGGTACGATTCGGCGTGGCCGACGCGCCTGAAGAAACGTCCGTGGATTGACCGGTGCCGGTTTGGTTCCGCGCCTCGGCGGCATCGTCTCCGGAAGCGTCCGGGTTCAGGAGGCGGCGGGCCAGCTCCCGCGTTTCGATGCGGGGCGGGGCGTCGCCGGCGGGTTGCGGCGATTCTTCCGGCCGGGGCGGCGGGGCGTCGTCCCGTTTCGGGTCGTCGTCCCTGGCGCCGGTCCGGCCCCGGTAGTATTTCCCGGTCAGGAGCCAGTCCCAGGACAGGTTGTTCTCCGTCACCACCAGTTCGAGAATCGGCCAGGGAATGGTATCGTCCTCGCCGTCTCCTTCCAGTTTTAAATGGAACGGCACGCCGATGGCCATGCCGAGTTCCTGTTGCGTCTTCACGCCGTAGAGGTTCAAGAGCCGCCGGAGTATCGCCACCCAGTTAAGCATGTCGCCGCCTCCCGTGTTGTCGGTCCCTCCCCGTACATAGAATGAAACTGTATTCGTCGCCGCCGTTTTCTACACCGTACATAAACCGTCCTGCACCTTACACGTCGTCCGTCGGCACCACCGTCACCTCGTTTCGCCGGCCGGCCCGCTCCATGTTCCGGAGGACGCCGAGGCCGAGCGGAAGCGAGAGGAGAAAGGTGAGGAAATCGGCCAGCGGCTGGGCCAGCTGAACGCCAAGTATACCAATTCTCGGCGTCAGGATAAACAGGAGCGGCAGCATGAACAGTCCCTGTCGGGCCAGGGCGAGGATGGTGGCGCGGCCTGCCTTGCCGATGGTCTGGAGCATCATGTTGTTCAGGGTGGCGTAGCCGCTCGTCGGCAGGAGGAGGCTCTGGTAACGGAGCGCCGCCGTGCCGACGGCGATGACGTCCGGGTCGTCCGGCCGGAAGGTTGCGACGATTTCCCGGGCGAAGACGAAGGCGACGGCGGCGAGGACGACGAGGACCGCCGTCGACGAACTGATGCAGAACCAGAACGCTTCACGGACCCGCTTGTATTTTCCGGCGCCGAAATTGAAGCCGCACACCGGCTGGAATCCCTGTCCCCAGCCGATCATGGCCGCCCCGGCGAACCAGAAGACCCTTTGGACGATGGACATGGCGGCGATGGCGGCGTCGCCGAAATTGCTGGCGACGTTGTTCAGGCTCATGACCGCCACCGCCATCAGGCCCTGGCGGCACAACGACGGAAACCCGCCCCGGACGATATCCCAGTAATCGCTTCGGGCCGGCGGCAGGTTGGCGAAGCGAATGGGGATGTTCCCTTTCCGGGACGACCCGGCCAGCAAAAGCGAGAACGCCACCGTTTGGGAAATAAGCGTGGCGAGGGACGCACCGGCCACGCCCAGGTCGAGGACGAAAATGAAAATCGGGTCCAGGATGACATTGAGGACGGCGCCGCCGGTCATGCCGATCATGGCGAAGGAGGCGCTTCCCTGAAAGCGGAGCATGGTGTTGAGGGCGAACGCCGAGGCCATGAACGGCGCGCCGATAAGGATGAACCTGAGGTAGGCGGTGGCTTCGGGGAGAATGGTCGGGGTCGAGCCGAGGAACATGGCGAGCGGCTCGAGACAGGCAAGTCCGGCGACCATGATGACGGATCCGCAGAGGAAGGCGCCGGCGAAGCCGGCGGCGGACATGCGGGCGGCGTTGTCGATGTGGCCGGCGCCGAACTGGCGGGCGATGTAGTTGCCGGCGCCCTGTCCGAAGAAAAACCCGAACGCCTGGATCAGCGCCATCAGGCTGAAGCTGACCCCGACCGCCGCCGCCGCCGTCGTCCCCAGGGTGCTGACGAAATAGGTGTCCGCCATGTTGTACATGGCGGAAATGAGCATGATGGCGATGGTCGGCAACGCCATCCGCACCACCAGCCCCCGGACCGGCGCCGTGGTCATGCGGACAAGTTTTTCGTCGATAACGGCGCGGCTGGCCCGGCGCCGGCTGGAGTTCGATGTCATGCAATCCGCCTGTTCACGATTCCGCCGGTTTTTTCGCGGCGAACTCGAGGTGGGCGGCATTGGCGAACATCGCTTCCTCGTGGTTCAGGGATTCCTCCATTCGCATGAGGCGGTCGCGCTTTTCCGGATCGGTCAGAAGATCCCGGAAGCGCCGGAGGGGAAGGACGGTCTTCCCGATGATGCCAAGAAATTCCAGCCCCTGCTGGCGGCACATGGCGCGGAGCTGGCCCGGGGTGAACATCGTCAGGGCGTAGCGTTCGGATTCGTCGTCCGTCACCCAGCGGGTGCGGCCGGTGCGGAGGAAATCCTCGAGGCCGTGGATGTCGCCGTCCTTGAAATAGTGGTAGATGCCCTGGAGGCGGTTGTCGACGGCCATGACCATGACGCCGCCGGGCCGGAGCAGGCGGGCCAGTTCCTTGAAGGCGCGGCCGGGTTTTTCGGCGCAGTTCAGGGGATCGCCCTGGCCGACGATAAAGTCGTAGGATTCGGCCGGGAGGCGGGACATGTCGTCGATGGAGGCGTGCCAGAGGATGGCGCCGCCGTCCGGGTCGGCCGGGGCCGGGTCGTCCTTCGACAGGGCCGGCACCATCCGGAAGGGTTTGCCGAGGCGGAGAAGTTTCCCCGCCACCTGGTCGAGCATTTTCTGCGAGATGTCCAGGAAGTCGGTCGGATAACCGCCCTTGAGGAGCCGCATGCCCCAGCGGCCGGTGCCGCAGCCGACGTCGAGACAGCGGCTCGATGTGCTTTTCGGCAGATGACGGAGGATGTTTTTCCAGGTGATCACGAAGACGATTTCCCAATAGGGATCGCCGTCGTAAATGGTGTCGTAGAGGCCGGCGACGCGGTCGTGGTATTTCTCGACAGGCGTGCGGTAACGTTTTGCCATGGGTATTGAATTCCCCTCTCTTGGCGCGGCGCGTTCGGGCTGCGCTTTTCGTCTGATATTTCGGTACCTCTTTGGGGTGCGCGGGCTACAAGTAGTCGTCATTTCCCGGTGACGGCGGATAGATGACTATAGAATCTCTTTCTTCCCGGCTCTGTCGATAAACTCGAGAAGAACCTGTTCCATCAGCTTTCCGCTGGCGGCGGCGACGGCGACGATTTCGTCCAGGCTGCACGGGACCAGGGCGTCCGGGAGGCAGACGTCCGTCAGGACCGACATGCCGAGAACCCGCATTCCGGCGTGGACGGCGACAATCACTTCCGGCACGGTGGACATGCCGATGGCGTCGGCGCCGATGATGCGGAGCATGCGGTATTCCGCCCGGGTCTCGAGGCAGGGGCCGGTCATGGCGGCGTAAACGCCGCGCTGGGCCGGGACGTTCCGCTCCCGCGCGATGTCGAGGGCGAGGTCGCAGTAGGGCTGGTAATAGGGCTCGCTCATGTCGGGAAAGCGGGGGCCGAGGCTGGCGTCGTTCGGGCCGATCAGCGGGTTGACGCCCATAAGGTTGATGTGGTCGTCGATGATCATGATGTCCCCCTTCCGGTGCATCGGATTGAGGGCGCCGCAGGCGTTCGTCACCACGAGGCTGGTGGCGCCGAGGGCGCGGAGAACGCGGACCGGGAAGGTCACCTGGTCGAGGCTGTAGCCTTCGTAGAAATGCACCCGCCCTTCCATCGCCGCCACCGGCACGCCGGAAATGGTGCCGAGGATGAGCTGTCCGGTATGGCTGGACACGGTGGACTCGCCGAACCCGGGGATGTCGGCGTAGGAAACGGCGGTGGCGTCCTCGATGGCGCGGGCGACGCCGCCGAGACCGGTGCCGAGAATGATGCCGGTCTGGATAGGCAAATCCCGGCGGCTCCGGATGGCCGCGACAGCGGCGCTGATGCGTTCCTGAAGTTGGGTCATGGCGCGTCTCCACGTTATGGTGTAAAAATAAATGGCGACACCGCCCGGCGGACGAAACCGCCGGTGCGGGACGCCGGGCCAGAAGCCGATTATAGCGGCGTTTGTCCGAGAAGGAAAGAACTTCGTTCTTGACAAACAATCGGGCGACCGCGATAATCGCTCGCTTACCACTCAGTGGCACCGGTACATATAACCATATATATCACGGCCGTCCGAATCCGGCCGGGCCCCTGCAAGGGCTGGAGCGCGAACCGGGTCAGGCGGGGAACCGAGCAGCCCTAAGCGAATCCGGTTTTGTGCAGGCAAGCCTGGTCGGATTCGGACGGCCCTTTTTTTGCACGCCCGGCGATCCCGCGCCCGGGCCGACGAGGCTACCGTTACCATGTATGAAGTCATGGCCCGCCGCTACCGCCCGGCGCAGTTCGAAGACGTCGTCGGCCAGGAGCACATCGCCGACACGCTGAAAAACGCCATCAGCCGGGACCGCGTCGCCCATGCCTATATGTTCACCGGCGGTCACGGCTGCGGCAAGACGACGATGGCCCGCATCCTGGCGAAGGCGCTCGTCTGCGAACAGGGTCCGACGCCCCGTCCCTGCGGCGTCTGCCCGATCTGCCTGGACGTCGCTTCCGGCCGCGATTCGGACGTTCTTGAAATCGACGGCGCCTCCAACAACGGCATCGAACAAATCCGCCAGCTCCGCGAACAAGCCGCCTATGTCCCGACCCGGGCCAGGTACAAAATATACATTATAGACGAAGTCCACATGCTGTCGGACGGCGCATTTAACGCCCTCCTGAAGACGCTTGAGGAACCGCCCCGGCACGTCAAGTTCATCCTCGCCACCACCGATCCGCACAAGGTGCCGGACACGATTCTGTCCCGCTGCCAGCGGTTCGATTTCCGCCTGGTGCCGCAGAACCGCCTCGCCGAATTTTTCCGGAAGCTTTCCACCCAGGAAGGCGCCGGCAT
The DNA here is from genome assembly GCA_021201355.1 of Planctomycetaceae bacterium. Taxonomy (GTDB): domain Bacteria; phylum Planctomycetota; class SZUA-567; order SZUA-567; family SZUA-567; genus JAJBSZ01. Next base: position 10,722 of record JAJQFC010000316.1, read on the forward strand.
CACGGACGACGCCCTCGACGCCGTGGCGGCGTTCAGCGAGGGTTCGGTCCGGGACGGCCTCGTCCTTCTCGACCAGCTCCTCTCCTTCTCGGACGGCGAAGTGACGCGGGAGGACGTGGAGGCGATTCGTGGCGTCGCGTCGGCGGAAAACGTCCAGGGGATTTTCGCCGCCATTAAAGCCGGGGACGTCAAGGCCGCCCTCCGGATTGTCGACGAAGTGGCGTCCCGGGGAACCAACGTCGGCGATTTCCTCGACCAGCTGATCGGCTACGGACGGGACATCATGTACCTGGTCGCCGGCGGCGGCATGGACGGCGTCGGCGCCTATGGCCCGGCCCGGGAAGCCTTGTCCCGGCTGGCCCAGGCGACGAGCCTGGAGACGGCGCTTCTCCACCTGGACGTCCTGACCCAGGCGCGGACGGGGGTCCGGGCGCGGGCGTTGACGAATCCGCTGGTGGCGCTCGAAATGGCGGTGGCGCGCCTGGCCGGCCTCGGCGGCGTGGTGCCGGTGGAAAAGATCCTCGCCCGCCTGTCCGAATTGCCGACGGAAACACCGGCCGCCGATCCCGCATCGGCGCCGTCGACGACGGGGTATCGGCCGGCGGCAACGTCGTCGTCCCCGGCGGCGGAACCAGGGCAGTCGACCCGGACGCCGCAGCTCGATCGCACCGGGAATTCGGATGTGTCCGAGGCCGTACGGCCGGACATGAAACCGGAACCGGCTCCGGAACCGATGACTGACCCGGTGGTGGCGGCTACCGACCGGGAAGAGAACGCAGCGGCTGTCGACGCTGTCTCCCGCCCCGTTCCGACGACGTCGGAACCGGACCCCCGCGCCGGAAACGCTGTCGCATCGCCAGCGGCGGAACGTGGTGACGGGCTTACGGCCGTTGTTCGGGAATCGGAAACAGCGTCGCCGACAACGGATCCCATTCCGGAAGCACCCGTGCCATTACCGGAACCGGCATCGCTCGCGGTTTCGGATCCGGTGCCGGAACCTGCCCCAAACCTTCCGCCGCCGCCTCCCGCGCCGCCGGCGTCGACGGAATCTGGTTCGGGCCCGGGCAGAACCGCGCCAGTGACGAAAGAACAGGTGGAAGGCGTCTGGTCGAAAATCCTCGACGAAGTGGCTGAACGTTATCCGGCCCTGATGAACTTTATCCTTCGGCTCAGGCTTGCCGGGGTGGAGGAGGGGAGGATTGTCCTCGCCGGGTCGCGCACCCTCATTGAACCGTGGGAGGATGCGCGCCGCCGGGCCCACCTTGAAGAATCGGCCGAGGCGGTGCTTGGCCATCCGATTCAATTTCAGTTCGTGACGGGCGAGGTGGCGGCGCCGGCCCGTCCGGCCGCGACCCGTCCGGCGCCCGGCCGGTCGCGTCCGGATTTTCTCAAAAACAGCGCGGTGGATTTGGTTGAAACCATGTTTGAAGGCGTCATCGTCTCCTACCAGGAAAAGGTTGTCGCGCCGCCGAGCGGTCCGGATACGGTCGAGGACACGGACGGCGACGATGACGACGATGAATAGTGGCGTGTAACGGCAACGGTATTTACACTATGAGCGAAGCGGAGATACGATGAGCGGACTCGGAAACATGTTCGATCTGATGAAAAACGCCCGGGAAATGATGGGCAAGGCCAAGGAAATGCAGGCGGAACTGGTCAAGGAAACCGCCACGGGCGTTGCCGGGGCCGGCATGGTGACGGCAACGGTAAACGGGCTCGGGGAACTGGTCGGCCTCAAGTTCGAAGCGTCCGCCGTCGACCCGAACGATCCGGAAATGCTCGCCGACCTGACGATAGCCGCCGTCGCCGACGCCAGAAAAAAGATAAACGATATCAAGCAGGACAAAATGCGGGAAATGACAGGCGGCGTCGATCTGTCGTCCCTCGGCATCGATCTCGGCGGCATGATGTAAGTAACGCGGTTCAGGTGGACTGACCCGGGCTGATTCGGCTGCGCATCGTGTGGCGCCTCACCGTGCCGGCACCGCCTTACGGTGTCGGCGAAACGTCCCGAAGCATGCGGTAGTAGCGGGCGTCGGCAATGTCTATTTCCCCGCCGACCCGAAAACCGAGGCGTTCGTAGAGGGCGCGGGCGCGGTCCTTGTTTTTGGAGACGAGAAGGCTGAGGCGGGCAAAGCCGAGTTCCCGGGCGCGTTCGCCGGCGGCCTGAATGAGGGCGCTCCCGACGCCCCGGCCGCGACATTCCGGATCGACGCCCATGGTCGACAGGTAATAGGTGCCGGGTTCGCCTTCCGAGTAGAGCCGGTCGATGACGCGTCCGCGACCGCGGATATCCTTGACCAGGAGGGTATCGAGAACGGCCTGGCTGTCGGCCGGAAAGGCAATAATCGACCCGGCCGGCCGGCCGTCGAGTTCGGCCACCAGGTTGTTCGACAGGGAATAGCGGTTCTCGGTCGGCGACGTGACCCAGCCTTCAAGGATGGCCTGGGCCTCGGCCGGGTCGGCCGAACCGGTCATGAATTCGACCATTTCGCTTTCCGCCATCCAGATAAACCGGGCGATGGCGGCGGCGTCTTCCCGCCTGGCCGGACGAAGTATCATATAGTACCTCCACGGGACGTCGCGTCCCGACACGGACCGCACCGGACGGCGTCCGGCTCCTCACCCCGAAAGCATTTTTCAGACCCGGTTCAACCTACTTGTTAAAACGGATAACGACGATATCGCCATCCTGGACGACGTACTCCTTGCCTTCGACCCGCAGTTTCCCCGCTTTGGTGACGGCGGCCTCGGATCCGAGGGCGATGAGGTCGTCGTAGGTCATCACTTCCATCCGGATGAAACCCTGTTCCATGTCGGAATGGATTTTGCCGGCGGCGCGGGGAGCCTTGTCTCCCGCGTTGCAGGTCCAGATATGGACCTCCTTCGGGCCGGCGGTGATGAAATTGACTAGGCCGAGGGTCCGGTACGCCGCCTGGATGAGCCGTTCCATCGACGATTCGGCCAGGCCGAGTTCGGCGAGGAAGACCTTCTGGTCCTCGGGATCCAGTTGGGCGATGTCGGCTTCGTCCCGGCCGCAGACGGTGACGCACTCGGCGTTCTCGGTGGCGGCGACCTCCCGGAGGGCGGCGGTGTACTTGTTCTCGGCGTCGGCCGGGGTTTTCAGGTTGGCGACGTAGAGGACCGGCTTCAGGGAAACGAGGTTGCAGTCGAAGACGGCGGCGAGGTCGCGTTCCCCCAGGTTCATCTTGCGGGCCGGGGTGCCGGAGTCGAGCTGCTCCTTGACGAGTTCGAGGGCGGCGAGATCGCGGCGGGCGTCGGCGTCGCCGCTCTTGGCCTTTTTGGCAAGGCGGTCGATTTTGTTCTGCACGGTCTGGGCGTCGGCGACGACCATCTCGAGGTCGATGGTTTCCACGTCCCTGGCCGGGTCGATGGTGTCGTATTCGTGGGGGAGGGCGTCGTCGTCGAAACAACGGACGACGTGGATGACGGCGTCGACGTCCTTGATGTGGGCGAGAAGCTTCGACCCGCGTCCGCCGGCGGCGGTGGAGCCGGCCTTGAGGCCGGGGATGTCGACGACTTCCATCTGGGCCGGGACGATCTTCGGCGCGTTGTACATGGCGACGAGGGGCGCGATGCGGCTGTCCGGCACGGAGACGGTGGCGCGGTTGGCTTCGTCCTTGCCGAACGAGGCGGCGCCGGCGGCGGTGATGGCGTTGAAGATGGCGGTCTTGCCGACACCGGGGAGACCGACGATACCGCAAATAAAGCTCATTCCAGAAATCCTTTTCCCTCGCGGGAGGCGACCCGGCCAAGTACTCGTGTGGCGGACACGAGCCCGGAGGCAGGCCGGTTGCGTAAAACAAAACGATGCGCAGTTCCGGAAGGAATGCGCATCGGACAGATACTCTGCATACTATTAAACCCGATCCCGTTACATGCTGTCAAGGCCGGGGCGGAAAGCCTACGCGGCGATGCCGGCGCGGGCCTGCGTTTCCTCCTCCAGTTCCAGGACGAACGTCGAGGGCCGGAGAACGACCACCAGGGCGTCCCTGCCGTCGTGAAGGCTGACCTGGTGCATTTCAAAACATTCCCGACGGGCTTCGGCCGGGTAGTCGCAGGCGCCGAGGGCGGGCCATTGGCGGCAGGCCCGGCGCCACAGGTGCTGGACCCAGGCCGAGGCTTCGGCGTCGCCAATTTTGGCCTGGAGGTCCGAATAG
>JAJQFC010000142.1 GCA_021201355.1 Planctomycetaceae bacterium
CGTTGGCTCGTCGATGTGACCCAGACACCGTTCGTCTACTGTGTCCTGACCCGCACCACCCCGCCGTCCGTCGGCGCCGACGGACGCGCTTCCGTGGTCATGGGGTATGCCGCCCGGAAGTCGTGGCGGGAAAACCGGCCGGTCAAAATCAGCGAAATCTCCGGAGGACAGCCGTGACCGCCGATATTAATGCCCGCAAACTCCGAATGGTCATGATCGGTGGCGGGCCCGGGTCCGCCATCGGCGGCGTCCACCGCCGCGCCGCCAATCTGGACGGCCAGTACGACCTCGTCGGCGGCGCCTTCTCGACCGACGAAACGCGCACCCGTTCCATGGGCAGGGAACTTTTCCTCGACCCGGAGCGGGTCACGAATTCCTGGCAGGACCTCCTGGACCGGGAACGCGCACTCCCGATGGACCGCCGCGCCGACGTCGTCAGTATCGTTACCCCGAACCATCTCCATTTCGAACAAGCCACCGCCGCCCTTCGGCTCGGGTTCCACGTCATCATGGACAAGCCGATGACCATGACCCTGGACGAGGCGTACCGCCTCCGTGACACTGTCCGGGCGAGCGGTAGAATTTTCGCGCTTACCCATCCCTACGCCGCCGGCGTCATGATCAAACTGGCCCGCGACCTTGTCGCCCAAGGCACCATCGGCACCGTACGCCGGGTCGTCGTCGAATACCCGCAGGGCTGGCTCGCCCGCCGCATCGAAGCGGACAACAATCGCCAGGCACTGTGGCGGACCGATCCGGCCCTCGCCGGTTCCGGTTGCGTCGGCGACATCGGCACCCACGCCGCCAACCTGTCGGAAACCGTCACGGGAATGCGCGTCGTTTCCGTTTCCGCCGACGTCGGCACCGTTGTTGAAGGCCGTCGGCTGGACGACGATTTTTCCGTTCACGCCCGCTGGGAAAACGGCGCCCGGGGCAGCATCCAGGCGAGTCAGATAGCGGCGGGTGAAGGTAACGGCCTCAGTATCCGCGTCTACGGAACAGACGCCGGCCTCGAATGGCGACACGATCGGCAGGATTTCCTCTACGTCCGCCATCAGCAGAAACCGTGGGAAAAATATGCGCGCGGCACCGAATACGTTGCCGCCATAAGCCCCGCCGCCGCCCGCGTCACCCGCACCGACCAGTACCACCCGGAAGGTTATATTGAAGAATTCGCCAACATTTGCCTGAACGCCGCCGCCGCCATCCGGGCCGTGGAATCAGGCCGCCAGCCGACCGCCCTCGAACTTGACTTCCCGAATGTCCATGACGGCATCCGCGGCATGGCTTTCATCCAGGCCACCCTCCAATCCTCCCGCACCGCCTCCGCCTGGGTGGAGGTGGAAGGCGGCCCGGGGGCAGAGTGATAATGCGGCGGCATTGTGCCGGAGGTGCCCCGGGGGAAAACCTTTTTTACAATTAAGGTCTCCCCTTAATGCGGCAAAAGATTTCCACCGACGCCCCCAGGAATCATCGAGACAAACCGGGACATCCGCTGACAAGTCGAGAATATAGCACTTGCACATGGGCTGCACAAAGGCGGCCCATGTTTTTGTCCTTTCTGAATCAACTTTGATCGAAGCTGTGTCGGTTGTGTTGCCGACGTAGACGATATCCATCTCCCTTCCATGACTGGAAGGTGGTTCAGAGATGGGTGTCACCTATGATATCGAAGCACTTACTCAGCGTCAAATGGAGAACGAAGAAAGGGTTATCGACGGGGGAATCTCGAAATACCGGGAGGCCCTGGAAAAAGCCGCCGCCGCCGGGCAGTTTGCGGATACCGTTCCGGGGCGCTGGCTGACCTCGAATTTTATCGAGCCGATTGCATGCAAAATCAGGGCATTCGTCCATGAGGTTATATCAGGAAAGTCAGGCCGGTTCACCGGCGGCGCGGCGATTCTGAACCGGCTTCAGTATGATGCCTGTGCTTATATCGCCCTCCGGAACATCATCAATTCCATCACGGATTCTAAAGGTTCCCACGAGAAATCCAGCGTCGTTTCCAGGATATCCCGCGATCTCATGGAGGAGATCCGCCACAACATCATGGCCGCCGAGAAAACCCAGACATACAAATACTGGATGAAGCAAGTCCAACGCTCTCCACACAGGGAGACAAAGAAACGCTGCCTCATGCACCTCAAGAAAAACTTCGAAAATCTTCCTGAATTCAAAACAGACAAGGAAAAACAGGACATTCTCGCGGCCGCTGAGTTTCTCATCCAAGCGGTAATCAGCGCTACCGGGATAGCCCGCGTCGTCACCCGGGTCAAGCACGGAAAAACCGGCCCTAAGACGCCGGATTTCTTGGAACTGACACCTGAATACTTTAATAAGGTCAACGCACTTAACGACCGCGCGGAATCACTGTGGCCCAAGTTTGAACCGATGGTATGTCCGCCCCGGCCGTGGACCGGTGCATTCGGAGGTGGCTTCGTTGGTAAGCTTGGGGAGCGCACCGTTCTGGTCCGCACCGGCAACCGCTCATATCTGGAAGACATTCACAATAACATCGGAAAAATGGACAAGGTTCTCGATGCTCTGAATGCTATCCAGGCCACACCATGGCGTGTCAACACGCGGGTGTATGAGGTAATGCAAACCGCTTTCGCTGGAAACGGCCGACAGTATGGGCTGCCGGGAAGTGAACCGCTGCCTTCACCCGTCTGCCCCAAGGATATTACAACGAATAAGGAAGCAGCCAAACGGTTTGTCAACGATTTGAAAGCTGTCCAGCGCTTGGAAGTAAAACGTGCGTCCCGATACCGGGCAGTCGATTTCCTCATCTCGACCGCCGGGAAATACAAGGATGAGTCTGCGATTTGGTTCGCTCATAATCTCGACTGGCGCGGCCGGATCTATCCACTGTCTTCTTATCTATCGCCGCAGGGAGAGGAACTTTCCCGCGCCTTATTGGAGTTCGCAAACGGACTCCCGCTGGAAACCGACGCGGCTGTCGAATGGCTGGCGATCCATGGTGCCGGATGCTGGGGGTACGATAAGGTCTCGTTCGCCGACCGCGTGGCTTGGGTCCGTGAAAACCAAGAGCGTATACTTCAGTCAGCCGCCGCGCCATTGGACTACGGCTGGTGGACCAAGGCTGATAAGCCGTGGATGTTCCTGGCGTGGTGTTTCGACTGGGTTGGCTACTTGGAGAACGGAAAGGCTCACGTCTCTCACCTGCCGGTCGCCATGGACGGTTCCTGTAATGGACTTCAAAACTTCGCTGCCATGTTGAGGCATGAGGGCACGGCCAAGGCTGTCAACCTCATCCCCTCAGAAGTACCGGCCGATATTTACCAAGAGGTCGCTGACAAGGTGAAGCCGGTGGTCGAGCGTATTGCCGTCAGTGACCCACGGATCGACTCGGAAATTCTCACTGAGGCCGAAGCGCGGACCGCAATGGAGTACGCCGACGAGGACAAGACCACCATCAGTAAAGCTGAACGCGACCGCACGGCTGCTTTGTGGGATGTCCTATCCGCCCGTTGGATAAAGGATCACATCTCTCGGAAGCTGGTCAAGCGAAACGTCATGACGTACCCCTATTCCGTCACCCTGTATGGCATGAGGGATCAGCTTGTCGAAATTCTGCTTGATATGCACGGGGAGGGAAAGACCAACTACCCCATTGAACACGTCGGGAAAGTGGCGGGAATGCTGAAGACGGTGGTGTTCAAGGCCATTCAGGATACTGTGGTGGCCGCCGCCAAGGCGATGGAATGGCTTAAGAGCGCGGCCAAGGTCGTCGCCGAGGGAAACCTGCCGGTGAAGTGGGTGTCGCCGGTAGGAATGATCGTGATGCAGAATTATTGGAAATCCACAAAGAAAAGAATTAGTGTTGTCATTGGCGGAATCCAGTATCAACCAGCACTTTCTTTCGAGAAGGAGGGGGAGGTAAAGGTAAACAAACAGGCCGCTGGTGTGGCTCCGAACTTCGTCCACTCATGTGATGCCTCTCACCTCATGTTTACTGTTCTGGCTTGTTGCGAGAAAGGAATTCGCGACTTCCACATGATCCATGATTCATATGGCACCCACGCTAGCAATGCCTCTGCCCTGGCCCGAACCCTTCGTGAACAATTCATCCACATCTACGGAGGCGGTGACGTCCTTTCAAACTTTTATGAGCAGCTGAAGACTCAGGTGGCGGATAAGCCTGAACTCGCCGAAAAAATACCGGCTCCGCCGACTCCAGATAGCCTTGATCTTTCTCTTGTTTTAAAATCAAAATACTTCTTCGCTTGACCGGCAAAAAATGCCGTCACGATAGTATGCACTTCTAGGAGAAACACCCATCATTTGCCCGGCGGCCGCGTGGTCGTCGGGCTTTTTCTTTTTCCTAGGAGTTGCTGCGGAGGAATGCCCATGGTCATGTCGTCGAATGAAAACCACCTCGATCTCTGTCTGAACTATGCCGACGGGGAATCCCTGTGGCCCGAAGTCACTGAGCGTTTGCCGTTGGTCGAGGAGGACCGCCGTCTGGATCAGGAGGCGCGGCGTCGGCTGGCCGAGAAACACCCCGACGATTTCGTGAACGGGGAACTCTGTCCGAACAACCGTTTCAACCTCCATCTCCGGATCGACCGTGAGTGGGACAAGGCGGTCAACAGGGTTTTCATGGGCCAGTCGTATCGGAAGGTGGCCCGTGATTTCAACTGCGCCATCGGCACCCTCCACAAGCGAGTCAAGGAATACAAGCACGTATCTTTTTGAAAGGAGCCATATGTGACACACGATTCGCCACTGCAACGTCTGCCCGACGACGTCCTTGAGAAAGTCGTGGCGGCGTTGCCCGCAGAAGTGAAAGAAGTACTGTTCGTTTTCCCGCAATTGTTCGTCGCCGGCGGTGCCATCCGGTCCATCCTCGCGGGTGAACCCGTGAAAGACATCGACATCTTCACCACCAGCCTGCCCGTCGTCCACCTTGCGGTGCCCCGTTATATCCAGGAGGTCGGTCCCGATGCAGATTGGAAGGAACACCGTACGCCCTGTACTCGGTCCATCACCGTTGTGGGTGATTATCCACCTGTGCAGTTCATCAACAATATCGCCTACGAGTCACCCGAGGACTGTGTCCGACGATTCGACTTCACCATCTGTCAGGCTGCCATCTGGAGGACGGAGTCCGGCTGGACTTCCTGCTGTTCCCCTGACTTTATCCGGGACGTCGCCGCGAAGCGACTCGTCTACACCTCTCCCGAACGAGAGGAAGCGCCCGGTGGTTCCCTCTGGCGAGCCATTAAGTTCGTCCAGCGCGGTTATTCGATCACTCAGGAAGAACTCACCAAACTCATCGTCAGATTGAACAAGCAGACCATGCGATTCTATCGGGAAATCTACGGCAACCCGTGGCAATACGATGCTGATGATCATGGAGACGTTATTCGTTGGTCGTTCCACATGCCGTCTACCTGTAAGTGTACTGCCGTTACGGGTGGATATCTTTAAGGGGATTTAGGGGTTACCTATAGGGAAACCCAAGGTAATAACAACATCAATGATCTTTAAAAAGGATCAATAATTATGAGTCAACCCAAGGTAAAAACTGAAGTTACACCTAAAGGTGTTTTCGTCTATCCGTGTCTCAACAGACCCGACACGAAGTTCGACGATGCGGGGGTCTATTCCGTCAAGCTGAAGCTGGACGCTGACGCTGCTACGCCTCTCAAGACCAGGATCGATGAACTGATCGAAGCCCAGGTCAAGAAGGTTCAGGACGAACTCGCCGCTGAAGGCAAGAAGAAGAAAGTCAAATGCGCCGACACCCCGTATTACGAGGACGAGGAGACCGGCGAGGTCACCTTCAACTTCAAGATGAAGGCGTCCGGCAAGCGGAAAGATAAGACCACCTTCACCCAGAAGCCGGGTCTGAAAAGCAGTGTCGCTGATCCTGTGACCAAGCAGCCTAAGGACATCCCCGAAGATGTCATCATCGGTGGCGGCTCCGAGGGCAAGGTCGCGTTCTCGTTCTCTCCGTTCTACGTTCCGGCGCTTGGGGCTGGTGTCTCTCTGCGGCTGAAAGCCGTTCAGGTCTTCAAGCTGGTTGAGCCTTCGTATTCCTATGGGTTCGAAGCGGAGGAATGCGAGGAAGAGTCCGAGGGTGCTGACACTGACGATGCGCCTTTCGACGGTGACACCGATACGGGATCGGATGACGGCGATTTCTAAGAACCGATATCACGGGATCGCCGCCGGGTACCGGTCCGGCCTGGAGGAAGTGGTCGCGGAAGACCTGAAGCGCCGTGGTGTCGAAGCGAAATACGAAGCGGTCAAGATCCAGTACACCAAACCAAGTAAGCCATCGACATACACACCGGACTTCGTCATCGAGAAAGAGCAGAAATGCCCTCAGTGTCGTGGTAGAGGATACTGCAAACATATCACCGGAGAACGGGACGATTGTTCCTGGTGTGGCGGAACAGGCGTTTATAAAGAAGATCTCATTATTGAGACCAAGGGTCGCTTTGTCACGGCCGACCGCCAGAAACATCTTCTCATCAAGAAGCAACATCCCGATCTCGACATTCGCTTCCTGTTCCAGAATTCCCGTGCCCGCATTTCCAAGACATCGAAAACCACCTACGCCGACTGGTGCCGTAAACACGGCTTCATCTACGCCGACAAGGTCATCCCCGAGGAGTGGTTGAAATGACTCCCGAGGATATCAAATACTTCGTCGTGCATTGCTCGAAGACACCTGTTCGTCTCGGCGATGGTTTCAACGTGGTTGAGAGGAAATGTCGCCTGCGGGGTGCCCTGTCGTGTGGGTATCACTACGTCATCTCCCGGGACGGCGTCGTCGAAACCGGGCGTGGCCTGGATGAAGCCGGCAATCACACCCTGGGCTACAACGCTCAGTCTCTCAGTATCTGCCTCGTCGGGATGCCTGGCCGAGCCACACCTAAACAACGTGAAGCCCTTCGGACCCTACTGTCGATTCTTCAAGAACAATTTCCTGGTGCCCAGGCTGTCACCCACGCGGAACTTCAACCGAATTCCGGAAGGGGCTGCCCTGGTTTCAAACTCTGAAAGGATGAAAATGATGACAGCCACAGAAATCGGAGAACGTATCGGTGATGCCCTGGGACGTAATTTCGAGAGATATCTTTTTCAATGCCTCGTAACTCCCGAAGACGTCGCCGTCATGCGAGCCGAGGAGTACACATAACGATGGAGCAAGAGCAGAACAGCTGCTACATCAGCAAGGGGCCGTGCGACGAGTGCGGCTCCTCTGACGCAAACGCATTGTACACCGACGGTCATACCTTCTGCTTTTCCTGTGAGACCTACGTTCCACCCGAGGGTGCACCGGCGGTTACGCCTAAGAAGAAACCCAAGTTCAACCCCATCCACGGTGACTACATGGACCTCCGGAAGCGCCGCATCAGCGAGGAGACCTGCCGAAAATTTGGCTACTTCATCGCCCGGCACGACGACCTCGGCCCTGTACAGGTCGCCAACTATTATGACTCCGACAAGAACCTTCTCGGCCAGCACGTCCGGACTGCGGACAAGGACTTCCGCTGGTGGGGTGAGAAGGACAAGGTCGGCCTCTTCGGGCAACACGCATGGCCGTCCGGTCAGCGCCGGGTGGTCGTCACCGAGGGGGAGATCGACGCGATGTCCCTTTCGCAGGCCATGGGTAATTCCTGGCCGGTGGTGTCGGTGCCGAATGGTGCCAAGGGTGCCAAGAAGGCGCTCCTCCGGTCGCTCGAATGGTTGGAGTCGTTCGACGAGATCGTCCTCTGCTTTGACAACGACGAGCCCGGCGAGGAGGTCATCCCGGAATGCGCCGAGTTGTTCACCCCCGGCAAAGTCAAGGTGGCGACTCTGCCTCTGAAGGATGCCAATGAGATGTGGGTTGCCGGCCGCACCAAGGAAATGCTGGATGCCATTCGGTTCCACGCCAAAGTCTACCGGCCGGACGGCATCATCAGCGGCACCGACGACAAAGTCAAAGACTACGTCATTAACTTCGTTCCTCATTCCGACGCTCACTACCCGTGGCCGAAGCTGGACAAGCGCCTCTACGGGATGCGCCGGGGTGAAATCGTGGTGCACACCGCCGGCACCGGCATCGGGAAGTCTACCATCTGCCGGGAAATCGCCTACGACCTTGGGGTCAATCAGGGAGAGAAGGTCGGCATCGTGGCGCTGGAGGAGTCGGTCGGGAAGTACGCCCTTCACCTCGCATCCATCTCGGCGAACCGGCGGCTTCACCTGAGTGACGGCGGGTTAACCAAAGAGGACCGGGAACGGCTGTTCTACCAGACGGCCGGCAACGGGAACTATTTCCTCTACGACCACTGGGGGTCTCTCGAATCGGAGAACCTTCTGTCCAAGCTGCGGTATATGGTCCGGGGCTTCGGATGCAACTGGATCATCCTTGACCACATCTCCATCGTCGTGTCCGGCATGGAGGACGACAACGAACGGAAGTCCATCGACGTCCTCATGACTCGCCTGCGGTCCATGGCCGAGGAGTTGCACTGCGGTATTCACCTCATCAGCCACCTGTCGAAAAAGAAGGGGACCAGCCACAAAGAAGGCGGACAGATCAGCCTGAACGATCTTCGCGGTAGCCACGGCATCGCCCAGATTGCTGACATCACTCTTGGCTACGAGCGGAACCAGCAGGACAACGAGAAGGGAAACCTCATTACCGTGCGGGATCTCAAAGACCGCTATTCCGGGGAGACCGGGCTGGCTGGAACGCTGGAGTACAGCAGGGAAACCGGAAGGGTCATGGAGGTCGACGCGGTGGCCGACATATTCGCACAAAATAAAACCGACGATTCCGAGAGGGATTTCTAATGCGTAGATGTGTTCTTTCTCTCTGTGATTATACGGGCGTCATGATCGAGCCTTGGATTGTGGCTGGTTATGATGCGCTCATCGTCGACCTTCAACACCGTCCCGGCTACGACAATGCCGTCACGAAGAACGGATTGACCGTTCAAAGCTGGGGTGGGGATGTTCGAAAGTTCCTGCCTCCGCTGACAGAATATGCGGCTGTCTTCGCATTTCCCCCATGCACCCACCTTGCCGTTTCAGGAGCCAGATGGTTCCCGAGTAAAGGTCTGGACATGCTATGTGACGCACTGTCGATTGCGGAGTGGTGTAGAAAAATCTGTGAGTGGTCCGGCGCTCCTTGGTTTCTGGAGAACCCTGTCTCGACCATTTCTTCCTACTGGCGCAAGCCGAATTTCCTCTTCGATCCGTGCGAATATGCGGTTATCTCGAAGATCCATCTTCCGAAGCATACACGAAGAAAACCTGTCTGTGGACCGGCGGTGGTTTCAAGATGCCAGAAAAGAAGCCTGTCGATGCGGTGCTCGGCTCCGTGATGCATAAGCTGCCGCCATCGGAGGATAGGGGGAATTTACGGAGTGTAACCCCTGCCGGATTTGCACGAGCAGTTTTCGAAGCTAATCAATAAAAGGAGAGTCACGAATTAAAACAGCAATCGTCTATTCCATCTCCGGGTGTCCCCAATGCGAAAAAGCCAAGAACGCCCTCACCGCGCTTTCCTACGAGGTGATCGAGCGGGACGGCGATGCTCTCGCCCAGGGGAAAATACACGACATCGAAGCGATGTCAGAACTCACGGTCACTGAAGTGTATCCCGTCGTCATCGTTGAAGGCCGGGCGGTACGCGAAGGTGATGAACTCTATCGACTCATTCAGGAGTACAAAGAATGATAACGAAATATATTAAATGGATTGCGCTAAATGCGGAAGACCTGTGTATCGTCCTCTTGTTGCTTTTGGGGCTTTGTATGACAACAATATCGGTCGGCGTGGGTATGGCCGGTTGCGCTACGTCATACAAACATATGAAAGCTGTCGAAGCTGAAGCCTCTGCCAACGCCATCCCGGCAGCCATCCAGTCCTACGAGGTTCCCATTGCGGACACCTCCACCATCCCCGACATGCTCTACCTGCGGTCCGGCCAATCGGCGGTCCTTCAGGAAGATATTGTGGGTGTCGCCCGTATTCCTGCCCAGGGGGATGAATTATATACGGGATTGGTGGTGATCCAGAGGGGTAGCGTTGTGATTAAACCCAAGGCGGAACCGTGACAGCAGACGATGAAAGGGACATATGAAAAGGAAACTCCGGTTTCTAGATGAAGAATATCTAAAAGCGCGTGATTTCATCAAACGATTCTGTGCTCATAAAGATGCGGTGAGTGCCAAGGATATAGGCTTTATTGCAAGCCGTATCTGCCACCAAAGGGGTGTGAAGCGTCGACGAGAGCAAACCTATATCGGTACTCATTGGTGGGATGATAGGTTTGTTTATCTATATCCGACCAGCATTCTGAAAGAGGCGGAAGCACTCTGTAGCGCCGGCTGCATGGAGGAATTCAGGTGTTCTTCCATCTTTGATTATCTCAAAAATAAACCACCTGTCGACTACAGAGAATACGAGAAAGAACTGCTTTCTTATACCAACATTCATAAACTACCGCTGAAACCTCTTTACGTTCAAGTAGAGAAGTACATGGACTTCAAGTCTGAGCAGCGAGGTTGGCGGTTTTCAAAATGTGCGTTGGATGCTGTTTACGCTAAGTTAACGCGCGGTTCCACGCAAAGATGATCCTCTTCGACATCGAAACGAACGGCCTCCTCGATCCCAAACGTAACAAAGACGGTTCCATCACTCCGCCCCTCTCCAAAGTCCACTGCCTCGTCACCCTCGATACAGCTACAGGCCAAACCCGGCGCTTCCGAGGCGATGACATTGCAACCCACGGGCTTACCTATCTTGCCAGCGCACCGGCCATCGGCGGCCATAACATCATCAAGTTCGACCTTCCGGCTCTCGAAAAAGTGTTCGGCTGGAAATATAACGGCGACATCTACGACACCCTTGTCGTCTCCCGTCTCGCCTTCGCGGACATCAAGGACAACGACCATAAGCAGTTCAAGAAGGGTGTCCTGCCCGGCGGACTGATTGGTTCCCACAGTCTTAAAGCGTGGGGTTACCGGCTGGGATGCCTGAAGGGAACCTACGCGGAAGACACGGAGGACTGCTGGGCGGAATGGTCGGCGGAGATGGAGGACTACTGCGAGCAGGACGTTCAGGTCACGTTTAAACTTTGGAAAGTTCTTCAGAAGAAAAGCCTCTCTCCCTTATCCGTCTGGCTGGAACATGAGTTCTGCAAGGTAATCGCTCGGCAGGAACGCCGCGGCGTCGCCTTCGACATTGATGCCGCCGAGGCACTTCTGGTCGACCTCTTGGACCAGCGGGAACAAGCCGGACGAAAGCTGAAGGAAATCTTCGGCTCGTGGCAAGTCGAGTTAAAACCGCTGATTCCCAAGAGGGATAACAAGAAGCGCGGCTACAAGGCCGGCGTCCCGGTGCGAAAGTTCAAGACGGTGGAGTTCAATCCCGCCAGCCGAGACCATATCGCCAACCGGCTCATTCATCTACACGGCTGGAAGCCGACAGAGTTCACCGACGGCGGCAAGCCCAAGGTGGACGAGAAGATCATTTCCAAACTGAAGTATCCCGAAGTTCCCATGATTCTCGACTACCTGCTTCTCGACAAGCGCCTCGGGCAACTCTCCGAGGGTGATAACGCATGGCTGAAGCTGGCGCGGGAATGCGGACGTACCAAACAAGGACGGCGTATCGCACGGATTCACGGCTCCGTCAACACCGGCGGCGCGGTCACCGGCAGGTGCACCCATGCGTACCCGAATCTTGCCCAGGTGCCGAAAGTCGGGTCGCGCTTCGGGAAGGAATGCCGGTCCCTGTTCATTCCCTCGGACGGTATGACGCTGGTCGGCTGTGATGCGTCCGGTCTGGAGGCCCGTTGTCTCGCCCATTACATGGCCCGCTGGGACAAAGGCGAATATGTGAAAGTGATCCTAGAGGGAGATATTCACACGGTCAATCAATTGGCCGCCGGCCTTCCCACGCGTGACAGCGCGAAGCCATTTTTCTACGGATTTCTCTACGGAGCCGGTGACGAAAAGCTTGGTTCCATTGTTGGTGGTTCAATTCAAGAGGGCAAGAAGCTCCGTGCCAAATTCCTTCGGGGACTCCCCGCTCTCCGATCCCTTATCGATACCGTTAAGGCGACGGCGAGAGAGCGAGGGTACCTGCGGGGGCTGGATGGCAGGAAGCTTCACGTTTGGTCGTTACACGCGGCCCTCAATACACTACTGCAATCTGCCGGGGCGCTCGTTATGAAGCTTGCTCTGGTGATTGCCGACTGGCTACTTCAGGCTGAGGGGCTGGTTCCCGGTTTGGACTATGAGTTTGTTCTGAACATACACGACGAATTCCAGGCCGAGGTTGTGCCGCATCTGGCGGAAAAGGTGGGCGAGTGTCTTGCCTCCGCCATTCATGCGGCAGGTCAGTTCTTCAATTTCAGGTGCCCGTTGGCTGGCGAATATAAAGTCGGTGCCAACTGGGCGGAAACCCATTAACCATTGTGAAAGGAAGGCGGCAACAGGACACCAAAGAGTGCACCACAGCACTGTAAAGTTGTTAAAGGAAAAACTGGTGTAAAACTATTCCAGCTTCTCTGTACTTAATTTAAGTTCCGTTGAAATACTCTGGTATGAGAAATCACGGTACTTAAAGTTTCTTTCAGTTTTGCGCCAAGTCGCTACTTGGTGCGGTTGTACATTGTTTTTTGCCTGTTGTATCTGAGGTGCGATGACCAAAAATCCCATGACGTAGTCGGTTAACTTATCCGTCCAACCTATTGCGGCAAAAAGGAACAATAGGGTAGACACCCACCATCCAAAGAAATAGCCGAGTATCAGGTAGAGACCGTACTCGACTAATCTTTTGACGGCTTCTCGGGTAATGCAGTTCAACAAATACGTCACGTGTAACAATCACCGCGACAGGGAATGGTTTTATGTTTACCCATGCCCCTCCTTTAAAAAGAGAAGTGAAAACACGCACTCTCTCCTGTACCGCCTTCCGACCACACTTTATATCAATCTAATCAACACGTCAATTGAAAGGACTACATGCTTTCAACCGAAGTTTATTATCTCAAAAACAGTAGTCTCCGTGGCTACTGGTGGTACGCCATCATTGAACGCGGCCATCTCGGCCAAGTCATCGAACGCTTCACCAAACGCCCGTGTGCCAACAAGAGGGACGCCTACAGGCTTGCCCGCGTGGCACTTGCCAAGGCCCAGGGGAACGCGATGCGGCTTAACCCTTACGTCACCGTCCTGATTTCCCTCTCGATACTCCTCGGCGGCCTTATCCTCTTCACCGGGTGCCACAAGTCTCCCACCGCGCCGCCGCCGGTGCCTCCGAAGGATGCCGTCACGGCAAAGGAGGCGGTCCCCGTTGCGACCGACCCTTTTCACGACGTCGCAAGAAAAACCGCCGCCGTCATCGCTGACACGGCCCGGGAACAGCCCTCCATCATCTCCACCGAAAGCCTGGAACGGCTCCACATCTCCGGCCTTGCTTTACTGTTCGTCGCCATCGCCGCCCGGTTCCTGTTCGGACGCTGGAAGGACGCCTACATTGCCACCGGCCTCGGTGTCATCCCGAGCGTCCTCGCCGTCCTCCTCACGGAATACTCGCGGGTGGTTCTTCTCGTTCCCCTCTGTGGGTTGGCGCTTCTGACGCTCGTCGTCTACCGGCGGCTGGCCGAGTGGCGCACCAAAGCCCAAGGCTTCGACGCCGCATCCACCGTCATTGAAAAGGCGGACACCGGGCCGAGCTCCCTTGGGCAGCTTATGAAGGATCGTATTGCTGAGACGCCGGTCGCAGGAATCGTCGACAAGGCGCTGACCTATATGGAGAAGTTATGGACAAAGTAGTGGACGCCCGCTGTATTCCGTCCAGAACGACCACGTGGCTTACACCACGATGGATACTGGATGCCCTGGGCGAGTTTGATCTGGACCCGTGCTGCCCTCCGGAAATGCCCTGGCGGACCGCCCGTAACATGATCTACTATCCGAAGCAGGATGGTCTGCCTGCATGTTGGACCGGACAACGTGTCTGGCTCAATCCACCGTACGGTCGCGACATGGGGCTATGGATGAAGAAAATGGCATACCACTGCAACGGCACTGCCCTTGTCTTCGCCAGGACTGACACCAAATGGTTTCACCATTACGTTGTCGGTCACGCGCTCTCAATTCTATTCCTGAATCGACGGGTTCGCTTCTGTCGTCCCGACGGTACGCCCGGCGGCAGCCCGGCGGCTCCGTCGATGCTTCTGGCCTACGGTGCCCGGGATTATGACATCCTCTACGACCTCGCCTACAACCACGGCTGGGGAGCACACGTCTGCCTCTAAAAATCTTAAAGGATACGTAATGGTCACAATTACCAAACACGTTGGCAAGAACGCCAGCGTGACGAAATACGTGTTTGATTTTGAAACCGCTGTCGCCGAAGCTGTTCTTTACAAGTACCCCTCTTTTAAAGAGCGCACGGTGGTATGCTGTTCAGTACAAAGCGGGTGTCCGATAGGTTGTATCTTCTGTGGAACGGGTCGAAAGTTCATTCGCAACCTTACCTGCACCGAAATTCTACAGCAGATTCACCATTGTTTTTCAGACAACGCAATCGACGCTGAGAAAGTCGATAGGCTCCAGATCATGTTTATGAGCATGGGCGAACCATTGCTCAACATGCCCAACCTATCTTTGGTCTTACGCAACCTAACATGGAGGTTTCCGAGATCCGAACTTCTTGTCAGTACCATGGGGCCAAAAACTCCAGGTTGGCAAGAGTTCTTCGAGATTTCTGAGTACATCAATAATCTGGGGTTGCAATTTTCAGTGCATGAAACTGTTGATTTCAAGCGAGATTCCCTCATCCCCTACGCCAGTAAGTTTAATCTCGCAGAAATTGCTGATACTGGCCTTCTATGGCATGAGTTTACCGGCAGGAAGCCTTTCATCAATTATTGTGTCAAAGAGAGCAACTGCTCCCATGAAGATGCTAAGCGGCTTCTAAGCCTTTTTCCGCCGTCGGCTTTTAATTACACACTTTCTGTGGTGTGTGAAAAGAATGAAACGGTTAAAGCGTCAGTAGAAAGACAGCTCCTCCTGATCGCGGATTTCAAGGGCAAGATCATGGCCCTTGGTGGTCCTGCATGCAGAATCTTCAACCCGGCCGGCCAGGATGATATCGGCGGCGGCTGTGGGCAGCTTTGGCATACGCAGAAGTGGATGCAGGAACATGGTGTCTAGGACCACACTTCTTATCGACGGCGACGTGGAAGCCTTCAAGGCAGCCACCGTCAACCAGGAGGTCATCCCGTGGGATGACGAAATACCGACAACCGAAATTAACCCGAAGGGGGCGGAAGACTATCTGGTCTCCGCCCTCGAACGTTATCGGGACACCCTGAAGGCCGACCGGATGATCGTCTGCCTTACCGCGCCGGACAACTGGCGAAAGAAGCTATGGCCCGACTACAAGGTCAATCGGAGCGACAAGGACCGTCCCGTCCTCCTCGGGCACTGTCATGGTTTCCTCTCGACTCATTACGAGACCGCCCGCTGGCCTCGCCTGGAGGCGGACGACGTCATGGAGGTTCTTTCCCAGACAATCGACGGTAGCGTCATCGTGTCCGTGGACAAGGACATGCGGACTGTGCCGTGCCGGCTCTACAACCCGGGGAAACCCGAGGACGGAATCGTCTGGATTGACGAGGTTATGGCCCACGAGTGGCACATGATGCAGACCCTCACGGGTGACGCTGTGGATGGCTACAAGGGCTGTCCCGGCATCGGCCCGAAGAAGGCCGAGAAGGTTGTCCGGGAGGTGTTCGACCGGGTTAATCCCATTCAAAACTATTCTAAATGGAGAATCGAATTATGGAATGCTGTTGTGAAAACGTACGAGGAAAAATCCGTGCCTGCCAGCGAGGCGTTATTGAACGCGCGTTTGGCGTACATTCTACGGCACCCGAGCGAGTACAACCGGATGACGTCGAAGTTGAAACTGTGGCGACCTCCGACCTGATCATCGGGCTTGGGCACCGGAAGCGCGTCGGAAAAAACACGTTCGCGGAAATGCTGGAAGAGGAACTGACCGAACGCGACTACGACGTCTACCAGATGGCGTTCGCACATGATATGAAGGCTATTGCCCATGAAATGTTCGGGGTGTACGGCCTCCGCGACGCTTTCCATTACGAGGTTAATCCCAATCACCGCGAACAAGTTCTGGACGGGTTCCCCAAAACGCCGCGCCAATTGTGGATTGAGTTCGGAAATGCCGTGCGAAACATCGCCCCGGACATCTGGGTTGATCGTGTCCGCAACCATATCGAAACCATCACTCTTTACAACAAGCTGAATCAGCGCGGCCCTGCGGCTTTCATTATCACCGACGTGCGGTTCCCCAACGAAGCCGACGCCATCAGGTCGTGGAGAGGCCACCTTGCCGTCATCCATCGCTGCGCCGCACCCATCGCCGACGATCCTGCCGAGACGGCCCTTGACCGTTATCATGGCTGGGCATGGACGGTTCGCAACGACCGCACTTTCGAATACCTCGCTCAGCAGGCGCGGAACTATGTCAATTTTCTCACTTCACCTAAAGGTTAAACATGAAAAAGAAAAATGTACCCAGTA
Organism: Planctomycetaceae bacterium; assembly: GCA_021201355.1. Taxonomy (GTDB): domain Bacteria; phylum Planctomycetota; class SZUA-567; order SZUA-567; family SZUA-567; genus JAJBSZ01. The sequence continues at coordinate 16,596 of JAJQFC010000142.1, forward strand.
ATACTAAACCTGTCGAATCCCTCAAAGCCCGCTGTGCCCGCCTCCGGGATGAGGCCGAAGCCGTCAACGACGACGCCAGCGCCATGTTCTACACGGCAATGTTTCAGGCGCTCTCCCTCCGTATCCCTGAGGAATTGAAAGGGGCTAACCTGTTCCTCCTTCTGGATCGGAAATTTGAGTAAAGGCGGTCTAAAGCTTCTGGCCTTTGGGGACGTGCATTTTCCCCAGCAGGACGACAAGGCCCTGGAGGCATTCAAAAAGGTCGTCCAGGATACCAAACCCGATATAGTCGTCTGTCTCGGCGACGTGCTGGACTGCAAAGCATTCTCCACCCATGCGCCGGACACCGAGGACGACACTCCCTACCAGCAGGAACTCGCCCAAGCCAATGCCCTCTTCGACTTCATCCAGAAATATTCCAAGAAGCTGGTCATGGTCGAGGGGAACCATGAGTACCGCGTTATCCGTTACGCCGCCCGTGAGCGGGCCGGACAGGCGACATTGTCAATGCTGTCGCCCCGGAAGAATCTCGGCAAGGGACGCCGCAATTTCCAATACGTCCCTTACGACGGCAACGAGGGCATGTACGCCCACTATGCCATCAGTCCGAATCTCGTCGCGGTTCACGGCTGGTCATTCGCTCAAGATGCCACCCGGCAGCACCTCCGCATGTCCCAAGGCCGTTCTATTATCCACGGCCATACCCACCGAGCCGATCATGTGATGTCGCAAAAGGTCTGGGGATCGGGAACTGTCGAGGCGATGTCCGCCGGGTGTCTCTGTAAGCTGATTCCGACGTACTCCGTCGGTAGCCCGGTGACGTGGGTGAACGGGTTTATCCAAGGATTCATCGGGTCGAAGTCTCACACGCTGTACTTCGTGCCCATCGTCGACGGCACCTGTGTTTTGCCCTCGGGAAAGGAGGTGGCGACGTGACCATGTTCTATGAGGCGATGCCTCAAGAAGAGGATTCGATCCCGGCCGACACCGAGGGGTTCCTCCGCTGGCTTCACCGGCGCTGGCCCCACCAGTGTCCGAACCCGGGCGAACCGCTGGAGGAAATCCACAGATACGCCGGGGCGCGCGCCCTGGTCGACGCAATGATGTACCGGGTTATTGGCCCGGATAAAAGTGATTGGTAACTCTTTGAAAGGAGAACAATGAAAGGAGTGTGTTCCTAATGTGCGGTGCAGCGCTCATCCCTGTCGCCGGCCTCGTGAGTTCGTTATTCGGCGGCCGCAGTAGCAACCAGGGCGTCCAGTCGTACACCCCGCAGGAAATCGAAATGACGCCGAATCATCCCGACCCGACGCCCCAGGAGCCGACCCTCGGTGTCGACAACTCGGACACCAGCGGTAAGCAGGCGTCCCAGGGGAAAGGTTCATTAGTTATTACGAAGCGTAACCCGGGAGTGACTGTCGGTGGCGCAGCCGGCGGGTCCGGCGTCAACGTAGTGGGTCGTTAGCAGATGACCCCGGAACGCCAGCCGGGGCCGGTCCAGTCTCGCTATCAGCGTCTTTCGGTAAGCCGCCAGCCGTTCCTTGACGAGGCGAGGGAATGCGCCAAGTTGACCATTCCCTCCCTTTGTCCGCCCGCCGGGTTGTCGAACGGGGCCAAACTGGCCGAACCGTATCAATCCCTCGGGGCGCACGGCGTCAAGAATCTGGCGGAAAAGATCCTCATGTCCCTCTTTCCGCCGGGCCGGCCGTTCTTCAGGCTGTCCATCAGTCAGTTCGATATGGACCGACAAGTGGCCGAGATGTCAGCCGTCATGGCACAGCAGCAGAATGTTGACCCGGAGGTCGGCCAGCAGTTCGTTAACAAGCTTCGCCGGATGGTCACCTCCGAGGTGGAGAAGAATCTCGCCAACGTCGAGCGCGCCATCATCCGGGATTTCGAGATCGAGGACATCTGGTCCACCGACTCGGAAGTCGTGAAGCACCTCATTAACGACGGCAGCGTCATGCGGTATTGTTCGCAATCTTCGGACGAACGCCCGCGCCTCTACGACCTCGATCACCATGTGGTCAAGCGAGACCCCGACGGCACCGTCCTAGAAATGATCACCCGGGAAGGCGTCACCGCCGTCACCCTGGAGCCGGACATCTGCGAAGCCTGCGGGATCGAGATGGACGACGACCAGGACGTCGGCGAACACGAATACGATTTGTTCACCCACATTCACCGCGAGGGAAATCGCTGGATGGTGGTGCAGGAGTTGAACGGCGTCACCGTGCCGGGGAGCGAAGGGTCGTATCCCATCGACGCCTGTCCGTGGATGCCGCTCCGCTGGACCAAGATTGACGGTGAGGACTACGGCCGTAGCCACGTCTCCGATTACCGGGGGTCGCTCCGGTCGCTTGAAGGTTTGACCAAGGCTCCCGTCGAGAACGCTGCCGCCGCCGCCCGTACCCTCGGGTTTGTTAATCCGAACAGCCAGTACGGCACCCGGTTGAAGGACATTGCCGGTGCGGAGAACGGGGCCATCCTCACGGGGAACGCGAACGACGTCACCTTCCTTCAGGTCGGCAAATATCACGACCTCCAGGTTCCGCTCCGGCAAGTCCAGATGCTTTACCAGGAACTCGGGCAGGCATTCCTTCTTAATTCTTCGGTTCAGCGGGATGCCGAGCGGGTTACTGCCCGGGAGATTTCCCTGCTGGCCCAGGAATTGGAGATCGCCCTAGGCGGCGTCTACTCGACCCTTGGGAAAGAGTATCAGCTTCCCATCCTGCAAAACCTCATGGCGAAGATAAAGAAGGCCGGCAGCCTTCCGCCGCTTCCCGCCGAGGTCAAACCCACCATCATCACCGGCATGGACATGCTTGGCCGGAACGCCGATCTGGAAAAACTGGCTCAGTACGGGCAATTCCTCCAGATGTTCCCGCCGGACATCGTCCGTTCATATCTCCGTTTCTCCGACATCTTCAAGCAGGGTGCGGTGGCAATCGGCATCGACACCGAGTCCATCCTCAAATCCGAGGAGGAGGTCGAACAGGAACGGCAGCAGGAAATGCAAATGGCTTTGGCGCAACAGGCCATCGGCCCGGCCATCAACGCCGGTGCCCAAACTGCGGCGCAACCGCAACGACCAGTATAAGGAGATTATAAATGGCTAAACGAGCCACCAGTAACAAAGACGATATCGAAAACGTTGACACCCCCGCCGAGACGGCGGAAGCCCCCACGGAACCGGCCGGCGCTCAGGCCGCCCCGACCCTGACCCCATAGGAAATGGAGGAGGCGGTCAAGAAGGCGAACTTCACCATCCAGGAGAAGCCGGAAAAGAAGGATGCGGTGCCGCCCGCGATGATGTTCGACGCGGACACCAAGGTCACCCCGGCCATGATCCTGAAGCGCCTGGAGGACGAGGCGGCGAAAAAGGAAGCCGCCCAGAGTGAAACCAAGAACATCGGCCCCCGGACGGAAACCCGCGCCAACGGCCGCCGCATTATCAGGCACAACTAATGGCCCAGGCGACTATCACCCCCGAGCCGACCGGCGCTGAGGCTCCGCAGACGCAGACAGCGCCCGAACAGAATCCCGCATCTACCGCCGCGCCGACCGGTGAGCGCCCCGCGTGGTTGCCGGAGGGCTTCGACACGCCGGAAGCCCTGGCCGCCGCTTATGCGGAAATGACGAAGAAGACATCCGGCGAGACCGACAAGCCCGATCAGACCGACCCGCAGTCCACCGACAAGCCCGCCGCGGCCACCGACGAATCCGTTGCCGAATTTGTGCAGGATACCGGCCTGGACCCGGCGGCCCTTTCCCAGGAGATCGCCACCACCGGCGACATCAACGGCGAAGCCAAAACCGCGCTTGCCCAGAAATTGGAAAAGGCCGGGCTGCCCCCGAGCATGATCGACGAATACATTTCCGGCCAGAAGGCTGTCATGGAAGCCACCGTCCGGGACATCAAGGCCGTCGCTGGCGGCGAGGAAGGTTATAACCAGATGGCCGAATGGGCCAGGGAAAACCTCTCCGAAGCCGAAATCCAGGCGTTCTCGAACATCATGCTGAACGCTGACGTCAACACCGCCAAACTCACTGTCGGCAACCTCTACGCCCGCTATAAGGGTAGCGCCGCCATCCCCGGCAGCCGCGTTCGTGGCAGTACCGGCACCGGTGGCGGGGACGTCTTCCACTCGATTCAGCAGCAGGTTGATGCCCAGAGCGATCCCCGCTATGCCAAGGACCCGGCCTTCCGTCGGGCCGTCGAGGAGAAGATTGCCCGCACCCTCAAGGCCGGCGGCTACTCGCACAGCAACCGCTAAATCAATTTCTAACACCAGCATTTCTACGCCCCGGCCATGCGGTCGGGGTTTCTTTATTTCTACACAGAAGGAGTATTTGAAACACATCTATGCCGAACGCTGATCTAAACCGCCTTGGCCTGCGCCACGGTGGTACCGAAGTCGATGAACTGTTTCTCACCAAATTCACCAGTGAAGTCATGTCCGCCTTCCAGACCTCCTGCAAGTTCAAGGATATTGGCTACACCCGAACCATTACCGAAGGCAAGTCCGCCCGCTTCGACGTGCTTGGCGAGGCGACCGCCCGCTACCGTACCGCCGGCGAAAACCTCGCCGAATCCGGCCAGCAGATTGCCGCCGATGCCTTCGAGATCAAACTCGATGGCCCGCTCATCGCCAACGTCATGGTCGACGAATGGGATGAATTCCTGAACCACTACGATGTTCGCGGCCGGTTCGCCCAGAAGCTTGGCTACTCGCTGGCGAAGCGTTATGACCGGAACGTCGCCACCTGCGGCATTAAGGCGGCCCGTTCGTCCGCCCGCATCCCCGGCGGTTATGGCGGCTCCGTTATCACCGATCCGACCTTCGCCACCGACGCGAAAGAACTGGCCGGCGGCATCTACGAGGCGGCCGAAATTCTTGACGACAAGGACGTCCCGGAGGAAGGCCGCTGGTGCTTCGTGCGTCCGAACGCCTACTACCGGCTGGCCCAGAACCTCGACCTCATCAACAACCTCTACGGCGGCTCCGGCTCCGTGCGGGAAGGCGAGATCATCAAGGTCGCGGGCATCACCCTGGTCAAGACGAACACCCTTCCGAATTCCGTCATCGACAACGATCTCGACAAGTGCAACGGCGATTTCACCAAGACCGTCGCCCTCGTCATGACGAACGAGGCTGTCGGCACTGTCAAGCGAGTCTCCATGCTGACCGCTGCCGATTGGCTGCCCGAGTATCGGTCGACCCTCCTGGTCTCCGAGTACCTTGTCGGTCACGACTACTTCCGCCCCGAATGCGCTGTTGAACTGACGGCCTAATCGGTACCCAATTCATTCCCGGGGAGATCCTTTGTGGTCTCCCCATTTTTCTTTTCATAGGAGGTTTTATTGGCTGAAGCGATTCTTAACGAACTTGGCGCGGTCAACCAGATGCTCCTCACCATCGGGGAACAGAAGGTCAACTCGCTCGAATCCACCGGCGTTCTTGAGGTGGAGATTACCAAGACCACCCTCCAGGAAGTCTCCCGGACGGTCCAGGGCGAGGACTGGTATTTCAACATCGAACACAGTATCCGCCTTATGCCGGAAAACACCGGGTACATCATGCTTCCCCACAATTGCACCAAGGTATGGCAACCGCCCCGTTCGACACCCATGGTCGTCCAGCGTGGCCGGCGGCTCTACAATATGACCAACCACACGTACACCTTCGACCGGCCGGTCACCGTCTCCATGCGGTATTTTCTGGACTTCGACGACCTCATCCCCTCGGCTGCCCACTACATCGCCCTGCGGGCCAGTCGGCGCTTTCAGGAACGGATTACCGGCTCGCAGGTCACCGAAGAGTTCCTGATTCGTGAAGAAGTGGCCGCCCGTGCGGTCCTCGTGGCCGACGATGCCTCCCTGGCCGGGTTTAACATTCTCACCGACAACCAGCCTACGAGGAGCACCGTGGGCCGCGACAGATGGCTTCGGTGACGCATGTCCGGAAACCGAGTCAATCAGGCAGTCCCGTCGTTCATCAACGGGGTGAGCCAGCAGCCGCCGACCGTGCGCCTCGCTACGCAATGTGAACTTCTCGAAAACGGTCTCCCCACCGTCTCCGACGGCCTGCGGAAGCGTCCGCCGCTCCGGCATCTGGCGAAACTCTGGCCCGGCCGCATGGACGATGCCTACACCCACGCCATCAACCGGGATGAAATTGAACAGTACATGGTGTTCATTTCCGGCGGCGACCTGAAGGTTATCGACCTCCTGGACAACGGCAGGGAAATCCCTGTAGCGTTCCCGGACGGCAAAGCCTATCTTAAAGCCGCGTTGCCCCGGGACAGCTTCTCGTCGGTCACCGTCGCGGACTACACTTTCATTGTCAACAAGAACGTCACCGTCGCTCTTCTGGATGAGGTCACCCCCGATCCGACCCCGGAGGCGCTGGTCTACGTTAAACATAATTATTCCAGCACAACGTACAAGGTCATCGTGGACGGGCAGGAAGCCACCCACACGACAGCCGGATCGGACACGCAACCGAATTCCCAGAAGATTGCCGCAGCACTGAAAACGCAGCTTGAGAGAAGCGGTGGCCTCACCGTGGACATCACCGGGTCAGTCCTCCGAATATCAAAAACGGACGGCTCCGACTTTACCTTCTCCGTCACCGACTCGTGGGGCGAACAGGCCCTTGTCGGAATCAAGAAGCAGGTGGCGAAGTTCACCGACCTGCCGGCCAAGGCGTTCGACGGTTTCAAGGTGAAGGTCACCGGCGAGTCGAAGGGCGAGGACGACGACTACTACGTCTGCTACGATTCCGAAGGCGGTACCCGGAACGGCACCTGGGACGAATGCCGGGGCTGGGGCGTCCAGTCAGACTTCGATCACGCCACCATGCCGCATGTCCTTATCCGCACCGAGGACGGCACCTTCGTGTTCAAGCAGGCCAACGGCGCGGAACCTTACGAGGTAGCGAGCTGGGAAAGCGCCAAGGTCGGCGACGATAGTTCCTGTCCGCCTCCGTCGTTCATCGGCAAGACAATCTCCGGCATGGTATTCTTCAGGAACCGCCTCGGCATCCTGGCGGGCGAGAACGTCGTCCTGTCCCGGGACGCCGAATTCTTTAACTTCTGGCCGAAGACTACCAGTACCGCCGTCGCGACCGATCCCATTGACTACGCATCCAGTCACGAGAAGGTATCCATTCTTCGCTTCGCCGTGCCGTTCCAGGACTCGCTGGCCCTGTTCGCCGATCAGGTGCAATTCCAGCTTGGGAACGGCGGCGCTTCGGCATTCTCGCCGGAGACGGTCCGTCTGGACATCTCGACGCAGTTCGATTGCTCCCCGAAGTGTGCCCCGGTCGCGGCTGGGCAGAACATCTATTTCGTGGTGGAGAACAAGGACAACTCGGCGGTGATGGAATACTTCGTTACTACTGACGGCGTCACCCTCGACGCCACTGAGGTCACCGCGCACGTTCCCCGGTACATCCCTCACGGTGTCTTCAAGATGATCGCGTCCACGAACGATGACTACCTCATGCTTCTCTCCACTGCCCAGCGGAACGTCGTCTGGTTATACAAATATTTCTGGATTGACGAGGACAAGGTCCAGTCGGCCTGGGGCAAGTGGATTTTCCCTGAGACGGACACTATTCTCTCCATCGCCGGCATCGGCCCGGACGTCTACTTCGCCATTCAGCGGGACGACGGCGTCTACCTTGAACACTGCAACATGCAATCCATCCGACCGGACGATGGCCTGGACTTCCAGGTACACCTGGACCGCCGGGTGACTGTGCGCGGTGTCTACGACGAAGCCCGGGACCGGACCACCTGGACGCTTCCGTACTCCACCGACGGGATGAACCTGTCGGTTGTCCTCGGCGGCGGATTCCCCGGCCGGGGCGGTCGGGAGTTGAAGCCGGTTGTGGCCGGTAACAGGGCGGAGTGTGAAGGCCGGTACGATGCGGCGGACTGCTACTGTGGGCTTCCGTATGTGTTCCGCATACGGATCTCGGAGCAGTTTGTTCGTGAGTCGAAGGACATCGGCGCTCCCGTTATTGCCGAGGGGCGCATCCAGCTTCTCAACTTCGTTGTCCTCCACCGGGACAGCGGCTACTTCCGTTCCGAAGTCACAGCGAAGGGCCGGGAGACAATCACCAAGCCTCACCTCGGCACCATCGGGGACGGCGGGTTCCGCATCGGAAAATCCGTCATCGACTCCATCCCGCATCGCTTTACCGTTCTCGCCCGGTCCAGTCAGGTGTCCATCGACATCGTTAACGACCGGCATTTTCCTTCAAACCTGCTGTCCGCCGAATGGACCGGCCTGTACAGCCTCGATTCACAAAGGGTGTAACACATTGTTAAAAATAGATTGTGATGGATTTGTCAATACAAAGCACTTTCGGGCCGCGCCGGCCGGTCCCGATGAGATTCCCCATCTCGCCGCCCACCTCCGGGAAGGCGACCGCCTAGAAATCGAACGCGGTTTCAGTGGTACCCCCGAGGAGGTTCTTAAGGAAAGCCTCGGTCGCTCCGTTCTGGCCTGGACGGCATTCACCTTTGACGGCGTTCCGGTCGCCATGTGGGGCGCGGCGAAGTTTCCGCAGGATTCCCATTACGGCGTCCCGTGGCTTCTCGGCACCGACGACATTGGTCAGTCATATCCAGACTTTCTCCGGCTTTCCCGATTCTTCGACAATATCATGAGCCGCTGGTTCTGGGGTCTCGCCAATATGGTCGACGTGGAATACGACGGGGCAATCCGCTGGTTGGAATGGCTGGGATACCGGCGGGACAGCGTCGTCAAAACCTCCAAGGGTTACGACTTCGTCATTATGGCAAAGAACACCGCCCATGTGTGGTAGCGTTGGATTTCAGGGCGTCGGCGGCTACCAGATGCTCTCAGCCTTCACGAACTCCATCGCCCAACAGCAACAGGCGCAGGCCCAAGCGGCCGCCCAACAGGCACAAATCGAAATTGGAAAACGGCAGGCTGACGACCTCTATAAACGGCGGGTGGCGGAAGCCATTTATGAAATGCAGGAAGCCGACCTCGCCCAGCGGCAGGCCAATGACGCCGCCACGCAATCCAAGTCGGAGATCGCCCGGGAAATGCTTCGGGCCAAGGAGGAAGCCAAGGCTGCCGCGTCCGCCGCCGGTGTGACCGGGAATTCCCTCAACCGGATGCTCACGGACATTTCCTTCACGGAACAGCAGAAGATGGCTGTCGTGGACACCAACAGGGACAACATCGTGAGCACCCAGCAGCTTCAGAAGCACAAGGCTATTCAGTCCACGAAGGCGTCACCGTTCTATTACACCGAACCGAGCAGCGGCGGCGGGATCTTCAACAGCATGTTCTCGGTGATTCCCTCGTTGTTCTCCGGGTTGAGTTTCAATACGTCATATTGTTCGACCCCGAAGACAAAAAGCAAATGCAGCTAATTCGTAAAAGAGGATCGAGTGGGAACCCAATCAGTAAACAAGTGCCCTAAATAAGGGCGGGAAGAGAGCCGGAATTCTATGTCGTCATAACAAGTCCTCCGGCCTCACCACCATCACGTTTTCCGAACGGCGGGAATGTGCGTCCAGCCATTTGGCAAGATGGTAAACTACCACTGCGTCAACCACAAAACTAACTACCGAGAAAATTGCCCAGAGATAATTCCCTGCGGCAATGTGCTCAACTGCGTTATACAATCCGCTCCTGCATAGTAAATCCCTTACTTGCCAGGAGTAAAACAACTACAAAAAACGAACCATCCCACTTCGATCCTCTTTTTAAATGTTAACGGAAAGGAAATCGATTGCCAAAAGCAAATCGTAAACGGGTCGCCCAGCGCGGCCAAGTAGAACTCAACACCAGTATCGGCTCCTCGAATGTCCCCGCCGCCGTCAGGTCAAACGCGGCGGCACCCGGGGGCGGTCGGGGGATTGTCTCCTCGAATAACTACAGCAGCAGCATATGGGCGAGCATGTCGGGGACGTTCGCGGAACTAGCCCGGCAGGTGGAGAAGGCTCAGGATAAAGCTGAGGCGGAGGCTACTTATCAGCGCCGCCGTGCCGAGCAGAAGGCGGATCAGGCTGCGAGAGATGCGGAGGCCCGTGAAGAGGCGAAGTTAAATGCATTGCAGGCTGCCGCTGGTAGAGGCGCGGGTATGGAATGGGCGTACTCGGCGCTGAATAAGCTGCACTCCGGAACGTATTCGAACGGTGACGAACCCATTGCCGACTTTAAAAGTAAGATAGCGGAAATTGGCGACGAGAATGCCGCCTTCATCCGGGCATTCACAGAGACGGCCGGGAAGCATCTCGAATCCATATCTTACAATCTAACCACAGATTTAAGTGATCGTACCACGAACAATCTTCTTGGTACTATGATGCAGTCCCAAGGGCAACTCTTTAATAACCTCGATAACATTTCAGATGAAGAGTTTGTCGAATTTCATCTTAAAACTGTAAAAGACGCCGAAGCTGCTGGAATACCTTCTCATTCCATTGAGGACGCCTTGGTATCTGGAGCCACTAACCAGTACATAAAAGCGACACAAACCGATCCAGCATTGGCGGGAAAGTATTACGATTACATGAAAGCGTGGTCCAAGCATCTCACGAACCGGACGTCGATGGATAAGCTTTCCGCCACGTTCCACGCCGGATTATCGGCGACAGAAGCCACAGCAAAACGTCTGGATGCCGAGTCGGCTAAGGCCGAGGAAAAACGTAAAAATACCGAGTATTCTTACATATTCGGCCGTGTCGTTCAGCATGGCGACCCAGCAAAGCTGACCGCGCAGATAGCCGCTCTGGAAGCCAATTACAATTCCGTTGAAGAAAATATAGGACCAGACCTCGCTGCCAAGTTAATCCAAGACGCGCGCTCCCAGTTAACCTTCTTGGAAAACCGTGGGGAACATGAATGGCGACTGAAAGAAGCCGAGGGTAAACGGGTGCTTGGGGAATATTTCGAGCGAATGCTCAGTGGTGACGAACTTCCGTCCCTTTATGATCTTCAAAACGATGACCGCCTCCTCCCATTTCAAAAGGCTGATATGTGGCAGCGAGCGGAACAGTATAGGGCAATGATTGATGGACGCCTCGCTGAGCCTATCGAAAACGCACTGACATCATTAAAAGAACGGTATCCGCGAGAAAGCTCTTCTCAAGGTGGATACGTTGAACACGACGGCATCATCGAGTTTGACCCCAATCTCATCGGCTACTTCCGTACTCAGTTAAAAAAGGCCGCCTTCGATGCTTATAGATCTATAGCGCCGAATGACGCGGACAGTGAATATAAACAAATGATGGCAGTCACGGAAGCGGTAAAATACACTTCGGAAAATCTCCTGAAAAACACCCATCAAGCGCCGGTGAAGCTTGATAGTGCATTCCAAAATAGTACCGGAACTCTTCGCCCGAAGGTTACAGAGATGGTCGACCTCGGCCTTTATCCGGAACAGAGGGATGATATCGAGAGAGGATTATTCTCAGCGAAGACTGGAATTGCCAAAGTTCGCAACGGGACCTGGGGTAGAATTTCGACAGACTTTAATGTCAATTTTTACCGTTCCCTTACTCCAGAAGGTCAAGCCGTCGCTAACGAACTTCTTATTACTCGAGGTGTTGACGACTATATTAAGCGCAAGGAAGCTCATTACAAAGCCGGCAACTTTGCAGGTTTCATGCACGTTATCGCCGGGCCTTCTGTCGATCCTGGAATTCTCCATCGTGACTCGAATTCACTTCTATATAAGAATCAGAAATATGACCTGGATCTCACTGAAGATTCGCTTGAACAATAGAAAAGGTGTGCAATAACATGGAAGGTTTCAATCCGTATCTCCCCGGCGATTCCCTCGTCACTCCCTTTGACGGAAGTCTATTAAGCGCCTATTCTCGCGATAATGCAGTGCTTCCCTACCTTCGCAACAACGAAAAAATCAAGCAGGACGAATCCCTCACCTGGGGGGAAATGTTCGATGCGGCCTGGACCGGCACCAAAACCGGCATCGGGTCGTATGCTCCTGAACGTTTCTACCGCGCCCTTCGGACCGTAGGGAGCATTATCGGCTCCGATTCGCTCCAGGAATGGGTCGCCGAGGGCATTGAGGAAAATGTCCGGGAGCGTACCGAAGATCCGTGGTACACCCCCGACGAGTCCTGGATGAACAAAGAATGGGGCCGTGCTCTCTATGAAGGGTTCGCCAACCACGCCGCCAGCCTAACGACGATGGCCACCGGAGCGGCCTTATCGCTCCTCGCCGCACCGATCTCCGGCGGTGCCAGCCTGGGTGCCTTGCTCTTATCCCGAGGCGCAATGTACGTGAAAAGTGCGGCATTCAGTAATGTCCTTATGGGCTTCTCGGAATTCGATTCCTTCGTCGACGACGCCTATGCCCAGTTGTCACGGAATGATCCTACAATCACCCGGGACACAATCCGTTCAGAAAAATGGTGGCAGGCTGTCCTTTCAGGTCTTGCCGAGGGCGGCATCGGCATGACTTCGGATGTCGTCGGCGGCTTCCTGACCGGCATTGTTAGCAAAAGTACAGCCAAGGAAGCCGGCCATCTGGTCACACGTCTCATCCGGAACACGTTCTCCAATGTCGCCACCGAAATGGGGGAGGAAGCCGCTACTGCATACATCCAGGACTATGCCAGGGAAATCGCCGACCTCGACTATGAGGGCCGCTGGAAAGCGATCCAGGACATAATCAAGCCGACCATCGTCGCCGGGATTCTCGGCGGCGGCACGAAGACAGCCATCAGCGCCCTTCAGGGAACCACGCAGGATGCCAAGCCGGGCGTCGTCATTGATGCCGACACCGATGGGATGATTCGGCGGCACCAAATGGGAAAAGCGCGGGAGACGCTATCCGATCACGGATATCAGCTTCTCGAATCCCTATCGGCAACCGACGGGCTGGACCACCAGACCGCCCTCGCCACGACCACCGCACTTGAAGCCCTGGCGAATCGCATTGCCAGCGAGTCCGGCGAGGACGCGGCGGGGATTTTCAAGAGCCTCGACCCGCGTGATCCTACGCTTCACCGCCTGGTCCAGGCAGTCCAGAACAAGGACGCCGACCTCAACACCGTCACGGCCGAAGCCTTCGAGTTCCTACACAACCGACTCCCACCGGAAGCCCAGCAGGAATTAGCGGCTCTGTTCCCGGGGGATAATCCGGACGCGGCGCTGGACGGCTTCCGGCAGTTCCTTCGCGACGGTAACGCTGAAGCACTACCTGAAGGTGCGGCCCCCAGCTTTACAGCGATGCAGGATGTTCTCTCGGACATCGTCAGCGCCACCGGCAGGAACTCCCGGCTGAAGGTCAATCCGGAACTCGATAAAGCTCTTCGACGTAATGGTGAAGCACCAGCGGCACCGACCGCGCCAGCCATTGCCCGGGACGATCAGGCATTACAGCAGATAATCGCGGAGAGTACCGATGCAGACCCGTCCAGGCTGGCCGGAGCGGTCACCTTTGACAGTCTCACCGGTAACGGCCCCAGAACCGCCGAGGCGCTTTTCCTTCAGTGGGACCGCGCCCTGTCTCCTTACTTGGAGAAAGTCGCCGATACCAAACGCCGTCGACCGGACGCCAGAGTTCAGAGGGCTGCCGCCAAAGAAATGGAATCCAGCCCCGGCCTTGGGCGCTTGACCGAATTCTTTGACCAAACCTACGGCGGTGATAAGTCCGTGGTTGTCATGGACAAGATTCTTGACGTCGCAGGTTCCAAGGTGGAAGAATTGGCAGCACGCTACGAGATGGACGCGTCGCTGGAGAATGCCCTTAATTTCGCCGTCATGGTTGAGCAGTATCAGGTCATGAAGGATCTTCGGAAGGGGGCCGCTTCCGAGATCGGCCGCATGCTTCGGATGCTGGGGATTTCCCGTAGAGACCCCCGATACGCCGATAAGATTGCCGCCAGCATTCAGGGTCTCGGGGGTGCGAAGAAGCTGGAGAATCTGGCGACAGCGCTGGTCAATGCCAAGGCTATGGACTTCAGCCGCGATATGATTATCGAAGCGGCTTCCAAGTCGAAAACGTCCGACATGTTCGTCGAATATGTCACCTCCGGTATGCTTTGGTCACCGGCAACGCATTTCGTTAACGCCATTTCGAACGCAGCCAATGTATTTAAAGGCGTATTCGAAAAGTTCTATGCGGAGAAAACCAATACTACTGGCGAGGGCATCGCGGCAGGTGAAACTATGGCATACATTACCGGCCTGTGGAAAGCCGCCAACGGCCTAAAACAGATGTGGGGAAAGCACCGCGCCGAACAGGGCGGCCTCGTGTCGTCCATCCGGAACCTCGATTCCATGTGGCAGCACAGTGAATACGGGTTCACCGAAATGAACAACTCCGGAGAAATGCACCGGGCAATCACCGGCAAAAACCTTGAAGCTGCCACCAACCGGGGACTCGATAGGATCGGTATGCCCAATCACCATTGGAAAATGAGCGATGGATTTTCTGGAGTCGTCGATCTCTTCGGGCGGCTCTTAAATCTTCCCTTCGACGCCCTTGAACACTCCGACAAGGTGTTCAAAAATCTTACCTATGTCGCTGAACTCCATGCCCAGATCCACCGGGCTGCCGAAGGTGACGCCGCTACGAAGAACCGCATGCTTGCAAATCCGCCGGCCGACCTGAAGGCGCTCTCCATGCAACACGCCAAGGAGATGACCTTCCAGCAGGACATGGGCAAGATCGGGAACTGGATCAACGAGGCGCGGGTGGAAATGCCCATGCTTCGCATCTTCCTGCCCTTCCTGAAAACGCCCATTAACATCTTGAAGGAAGGCATCAGCATGACGCCGTTCGCTCATAAGCTTCTCGGTGAGTTCCGGGACAAACTCCGGAGTAACGACCCCGCCGTCGCCCAGATGGCCGAGGCCAAACTTATGACCGGGCAACTCCTCTGGGGCACGGCGGTGATGCTGGCAAGCGCTGGCTTCCTCACCGGTCCCGGCCCGGAAGACCCGGACGAACGCCGGAAGCAACTCGCCACCGGGAAGCGGTTCAACGCTATCAAGATTGGCGACACCTATTACCAGATCGATCGTCTTGACCCGCTGGCGGCCGTGTTCAACAGCGCCGCGTTCATCAGCGAGGTCACCGACCATCTCGATCAGGCCGACTTCGGAAAGGCAATGATGATGGGCCTCGGTCAAACCATGCGGCTCTTCACGAACAGAACCTACGTGGAGTCGTTCGGGGACATCGTCGGTATCCTCATGGAACCTGAACGGAACGCCGGCGATTTCATGCGTCGGCTCGGCGGGATGCTCGTCCCGGCGTCGGCACTCGGCCGCACCCTGAACAGAAACGATCCGTTCCTGCGGGAAGCGCGTGATTTTCAATCCGCCGTGATGCAGAACATCCCCGGCCTGTCGAAGCTTCTGCCGGAACGCCGGGACTTCCTCGGGCAGCCCATCAAAAACGCCGAGTACCTTGGACCGACCTACCTGTCACCGTTCCAGACCGGCAGGGAAAACAAGGACAAGGTCTACCAGGAAATCAACAGGCTCCACGGTCTTGGCCTCTCGGCCGCGCCGATGCCCGGTCGTCACTTCGTTCGGAACGGCTTGCGTGTCGAATTGGAGCCGGCGGAGTACGCCGAGTTCCTGAATCGGTACGGAAATAAAACCCAGATCAAGGGTAAAACCCTCATGCAGTGGATTCGCGGGTTTGTCTCCTCGTCGGAATACAAGGCGATGCCGGATGAAGAAAAAGCCAACCGGATAAGCCTGACGACCCGGAAGTACGCCTCCCAAGCCCGGGATGAAATCTTCCAGGCATCAGCGAGGATGCGTAAGCAGTTCGGAATCAAGAGCCAGGGCTGGGAGTACCTGCTCGGGAACACATTTAGATAGAGAGGAGGTAGATGTACCTCACAGTAGCGACCTACATGGCGGATGGCGTCCAGCGGGAATTCGCTGTGCCATTCACCTACATCAAGAAAGATTATGTAAAAGCGTACAGTGAGGAATTGGATACCAAGGGGCGTGTCGTTGGAGAACGGCAGCCCCTTTCCTTTTCTTGGCTGAACGACGGCTGGGTGCGAATGGACACCATCGTCCCGGTCGGACACCGACTCACCATCGAGCGGGAGACCTACGCGGATAAGCCGCTCGTGGACTTCCAGGACGCCGCCATCGTCACAGAGCAGGATCTCGACCTTGCCACCTTGCAATCGCTCCACGTCGCCCAGGAGGCCCGCGACAGGAACGGATACGAGATCCTGGAGGCTTCCTACAATGTCATGCTGGCGGTCGACGAGGTAAAGGAATACGCCGAACGGGTCGAGGACGCGGCAGCCGACTCGGAGTCGAACCTTCAGGAATGTGAGGAGTTCGCCGCTTCCGCCGGCCGCGCCCGGGATGCAGCCCTTGAGGCCAAACGGGAAGCCATCGAGTTCTGCGACAAGGCGACCGCCGAGGCCGGGGAACTGCTCGAACTTGCCCAAAACAGCACCGAGCAAATCACCCGAGACGTCGAAGCGTTCAACCAAAAGGTCGAAGAGGGTACCCAGCGTCTTGCCGAGGCCAAGGAGTTGGTGGACGAAGTCTTCTCCAACGCCACCGAGATGGCCGAGCAGGTTGAATACCACGCCACCGACGCCTACCTTAGCGCCCAGAAGGCGCATGCGGACATGCTCTCGGCCCGTGCCGATGCCATCCAGGCAGAGACGGCCAGGGACAGGGCTGTCGCCGCCAAGGACGTCGCGGTCACCATGCGGGACGCCGCTCTCCAGTCCGAGGTCAAAGCCAAGGAATGGGCGGACAATCCCCCATGGCAGGAGGTCGAACCCGGGAAGTATTCGGCGCGACACCATGCGGACCGAGCGGCGGCGACCGGAGATTTGGCCGGCCACGTTGCCGCAGAAGACCCGCACCCGCAGTACATCCGCCGGGAAGAAACGAACGGGGATTTCTTCAGGTTCGACGAGTTCGGCGACATCACGATGTGCGAAGAAATTAAAGAGGACGCCTATCATCCCATGTTTCATCTGGACGCCTGGGGTGACATGGCCTTGAACGCATGAAAGGAGTTTAGTGAAAAGAAATTTCAACCCCAGCGAGGACAATGCCCAGAGTCTTGGCCGCAGCGGTCGTAGCTGGAAGGAACTGCATGCCGCGAAGTGGGTGTATGGTCCGAATGAGGTAACACCTGAGATTGTTGTGAACATGCAGGATAGGCAGGACACGCTTGATGCGGAGTTACTGACCAAGGCGGATGCCGGACATGAGCATCGCGCGGCGGAGATTTTCGGACTCCAGCAGGTTGTTGACGAGACCGTCGATGAAGCGATTAACGAACCGCTTTCTGCTCTTAAAACAAAAATTGAGGGATTGCAAGCAGTCGACGAAGCCTTAAATACGTCTATATCAAACATCCAGAGTCAACTGACAGAAAAAGCCGACGGCGCTTCGCTGGCAAACGTTTATGGTGTTTTGAACTCAAAAGCTCCGCTGGCCTCACCAAGCTTTACTGGTACACCACAAGCCCCAACGGCAACGGCTGGCACCAACAACGAACAGCTTGCCACGACCGCGTTCGTTACGACTGCTGTCACCAACGGGACGTCTGGCAAGGCGAATTCTGTTCATAGTCATAGCATCACTGACGTAAGCAACCTCCAAGCCATTCTGAACTCAAAGGCTCCCCTCGCGGATCCTTCGTTTTCCGGGATTCCTATCGCGCCCACACCGATTACATCTACAAAGACTAAACAGCTTGCCACTACTGAATTTGTTCATAACCTGCTGGAGCAAAAGGGGGAATCCACTAGCGCAGTAATTATACCACAGTCTTCCATATACACTATTCCAAGTTCAGGGGTTTATTATATTATCGTAGTTAGTGGTGGATGGGGTGCATATAAACAGGTTGCCAATGGCCAAATTTGGCAAGGCGCACACGGAGGAGTTGCGAGCACCTTCGCATGCCTGGAAAAATCATCACAAATTCAGTTCATTATTGGCGCGGGCGGTATGGCTAATCAAAAAGGCCTTTCCGACGACGCGCCCTATCGACCGGGCACTTCAAGCGCCTCGTGCAACGTATTTAGCATTGAAGCATCTGGTTTACCATATGGAAGCCAGATCTCTCCTCATGATTATTTATTGTCAGAATCACCACATATGCAACTTCCAGGCTCATATGGAATAGGGGGCGGACCGGGAGTGTATGTGGAGGGGAACCCTGGTTGTGGAGTTGTAATTAAATATTAAGGAGAAGAATGAGCGTATACGTTTCACCAATAGGAAATGCAGAAGTTTGGGCGTTAAAGCCTGATGGGTATTACGATTTGGCTGAATGGTTGGAAATGGGGGTACCCGGTGAAGTAATCAAGAATCACGAACCAATCCGTCAGCAAGCTTATAAAAATGAGGCTGATGATATATTCAAGCATGCACAGTATTACGCGGCGGAGGCCGAGGGATTTCGCTTGCTCGGGAATGCTGAGAGTGCCGCCGTAGCGGAAGAAAAAGCTCAGATGTATTTGAAAGAATACGCTGCTAAAAAGCAGGAGATTCGCGAACTTTACCCAGACACGGATGTTGAATCTTGACCCCGCCAATGAACCCCTCCACCGACCACGACCTCCTTCTGGAACTCAACACGAAATTCGACCTGCTATACGAAGAGTTCCGCCGCACCTCCAACGGCACCGGGTTTCCCCGTTGTGTATCCCGGCTGGAACGCCTGGAGGGCCTGGAGTCTACCGCCAAGGCCGCCCACAAGCGCCTGGACAATCTCAACAGCAAATGCTGGTGGGCATTCACCGTCATCTCGACATCCATCCTTGGATTGATTGCGGCAGCTTTGAAAGGACATTTAGGACTTTAGAAAAATGGCATCAAATAAGAAAACCAAGACCGCAGCCCTGGACGCATTGTTCAGGGCTGTTTGCGGTTACTTCGGTAACGCCTTTGAGAAAGGAACCGCCACGACCGCCGATGTGAAGAACGCTATTCAGTTCCTAAAGGACAACGGCATCAACGCAATGCTCTCTGAAGAAAACCCCGAGGCACCGCTGAACAAACTCACGAAGGCAGCCGAGGAGTCCGGGACTATTCAATTCCCGTTCCCCGTGGTGTCATCCAATCTTCTCGACAAGGATGACCCCGCAGTGAAAGCCGCCGGCAGCGAATGAGCGTCCGCGAAAGTCTCGCGTCGGAGTTCCGGAACTGTCTATGGTTCATCTGGAAACACCTCAATCTTCCCGACCCGACGCCGGTCCAGTACGATATGGCGTCCTTCCTGGCCAACCCATCGCGTGACCGCATTATCATCGAGGGATTCCGAGGGGTCGGCAAATCATGGATCACAGCCGCGTTCTGCATCTGCCTGTGGCTCAAAAATCCGAACACCCGAATCATGGTCGTCTCGGCGTCGAAATCCCGTGCCGACAAGTTCGCTCAGTTCGTCCGCCGGCTCATATACGAGATCCCCGAGTTCCGCTACCTGAAACCTCGAAAGGGCCAGCGGGACGCCATCAACGCATTCGACGTTGGCCCCTCGGCGAACCATCAGGCACCGTCCATGACGTCCCTCGGCATCACCGGCCAGCTTGTCGGTAACCGCGCCGACGTCATCATCGGTGACGACGTGGAGACGACGAATAACTCCCTCACCCAAAGCGCCCGGGATGCCCTGCGGGAAGCCGTCAAGGAGTTCGAGAGCATCATCACCCCGGGCGGCCGCATCGTGTACCTGGGCACTCCCCAGTACGAAGCCAGCCTGTACAACGAACTCCGCCGGCGTGGCTACGTCTGCCGCATCTGGCCCGCGCGGTTCCCGTCAGCGAAGCAGGTGGACGGATACGAGGGTGCCCTTGCGCCGACCATCTTGGAAGCCCTCCGGAACAACGAACGCCTCGCCGGACAGCCGACCGACCCTAAGCGGTTCAACAACGA
Organism: Planctomycetaceae bacterium; assembly: GCA_021201355.1. Taxonomy (GTDB): domain Bacteria; phylum Planctomycetota; class SZUA-567; order SZUA-567; family SZUA-567; genus JAJBSZ01. The sequence goes on from JAJQFC010000142.1 coordinate 36,511, forward strand.
CGACCTCATCAAGCGTGAGGCGTCCCTCGGCCGGTCGACCTTCCAGCTCCAGTTCATGCTGGACACGACGCTGTCGGACCAGGAGCGGTTCCCGCTGAAAATCAGTGACCTGATTCTTCACCCATTGGCACCCGAAAAGGGGCCGATCTCGCTGGCGTGGTCGTCATCCCCGCAGTACATCGCCAACGACGTCCAGTCCGTGGGATTCGCCGGTGACGTCTGGCGGCGGTCCATGTTCCCCGACGAAGAACGCATCCCGTACTCCGGGTCGGTCATGGCGGTGGACCCTGCTGGGCGCGGCGGCGACGAGACTGCCTACGCCGTGGTCAAGCTTCTGAACGGACGTCTGTTCCTCACGGCCGCCGGCGGGCTACCCGGGGGCTACGCCGAGGACAACCTAAAGACTCTCGCCCTCATCGCGAAGTATCAGAACATCAACATCCTCCGCCCCGAGGCGAACTTCGGCGATGGCATGTTCGCCCAACTTCTCCGGCCGATCCTCGCCCGAGTCCACCCGTGCACCATTGAGGAAACGCATTCGACCACCCAGAAGGAACGCCGCATCATTGACACTTTGGAGCCAGTCATGAACCAGCACCGGCTCATTGTGAACGAGGAGGTCGCCCTGAACGACTATCAGGCCAACCGCGACCACCCTGAGAGGCAACTCTTCTGGCAGATGACCAGGATCACCCGTGAGCGAGGGTGCCTGGGGAAGGACGACCGTATCGACGCCTTGGCTTCTGCCGTGGCGTATTGGGTGGAGGCGATGGCACGGGACGCCGACAAGGCCACGGAGGACGCGAGACAGGAACTAATCGATGAAGAAATCAGGAGAATTGAGGAATCTTGGACGGGATTTTCGAGGCCAAAACCGTCGTGAATTCACCGTCCGTAGACACCGGCAAAAAATGCCGTCACGATAGTATGCACTTCTAGGAGAACAACGTTTCTCCGGGGGCTAAATCCGAGCAGATCGAAAGAGTAAAGTATTCGATGCTGGGACGCTCCTCTTACTCTCTGCGGTTTTCTCCACGGCTCAACCTGTGGATGGGGGGTAAGGGGGGCGTCCAGCTTCCCTCTGGGTAAAGCATATGGGTTTATACCCATAGGTAAACCTAATGGTACCTGTAGGTTATACTATTCTTTACCTAAAGAGATACCTATACAACATCAGCCATAGCTGATTTCTTTTATAAAGATAGTTTAAAGGCTCCACAAGGCACCTGACGGTTCAATCAAAGCACTTGCCTACAGGGTACCTCTGAATGCCGTCAGCGGCCTTCTGTGGCCCATTGTGGGCATCATAGAAAGGAGGAGAGACGACGTCATAAATAGAATCAGTAGAGTGAAGATTCGAGGCCGACCATGGTCAGTGAAATGGCCCAAGGAAATCTGCGGTGGAACCTGCTACGGAATCTGTGAGTACGACGGCAACGTCATCCGCCTTGAGAGAAAGCTTCAAGGAAGACTTCTGCTCACAATCGCGATCCATGAAATGCTCCATGCTGAGTTTCCCGAGGCGACCGAAGAGATAGTCACCCAGGCCGCCGAGGACATCGCCGACGCTCTTTGGCGAATAGGGTTCCGCTGTACTTAGAACTATGTGTGGACCGAACAGTGAACCCGTGGGCATCCGCCCCGGCGCTCTCGTTCGGTCCATAACATTTTCTCAAGGTGTGCCAGTAGGTTAAATGAATAGTGGTTGACTAAGAAGAACCGGTCGGTAAACTGAAAAGTGCTTCGTGCAGGGTGGCCTGAAAAAATACCCGGAAAAATTCGTGTGGGTTAGCGTGACGTTTATTGCGCTGTTTTCCCCGTAGGGGGTCACGCGGTGTATCAAGCGGAGGCGATTGATCGTCGGTCGTAACCTATTAAGTGACACAATGGGCGCACACCTACATTATAAGTGGCAGCTGTCGTTGACTTTGCGCTTTATTGAAATGTTAATGACGCGTGTGTAGAGGCGGTGAACGGGCGGTCGGCGGGGAGACTGGAGTGTTACCGAATGGTAACGAACGGGCTTTCGCCGTTTAGACTGGCGTGGTGCTTTGGTTTAGGTTTTAAACTTCCTTTTTAGTTGCCTTGTTGGAACCAGCTGTTGGCGAGGGGATTCGATGCGGATTGTTCTATTGCTTTTAGTATCGGCGGCATTCGCGACAATGGGGCTTCCGGCCGTTGCGAGCGATTTTTATTCTCAGCGTCCCACCGATGACTACAGAGATTATAGAGATCGCGTACCAGACTCACGATTTACCAGCAACCCTGAACAAAATGAGGCATACGAAAAGGGGATGTCGATAAATGCGCTCCGTGCGTGGAAGGCTGAAAAAGCAGCACACGATAAAAGGTCGGATCGACAGGCTCTTATTATCGGTGGCGGTGTTGCACTTGGTGGTTTTTTTATTGCGGCGTCACTGTTTCTGTCGCGGCGCAGACGGTTAAATAAGGTCTCCAATAAAAAAGTAAATCCGACCAAGACAAGCATCTCAGTGAATAGCAGCAGGTCGAACACCTGCGAGAATACAAAAACTAGACTGGAAGAGTTAGAGGAACGCGCGAAAGCAGATTCTGAAAAATATACATTTTCATAAGGTAGGTATCATGCCAGCACCTAAAGGAAATAAAAACGCAATGCAGGGTACAACTAAGAAGACGGCAGGATACCGCCTTTCAATGACGCCGGAGAACCATTCAATTCTTGTAGCGATCTCTCAATCACAGAAAATATCCCTCGCGAAAGTCATTGAAAACGCACTGGTTAAAGCATATCCAAAAGAGTTCAAAGATAAATTTTAAAAAACCAGCACAAATTCAACTTGACTAACACCGTTTGAAATGATATTATAACAAAGTCGGCACGCAAGCCGCGTTCTTTTTTCATAGTTTGAATTGATATCATTACAACAGGAGGACCCCACACTCAAATATTTGCAATCAGCGCCACCGGGTTAACCGCTTGATCCTGCCCTCCGGTGACGCTCCCGGTACCAAAAGAAAAAACCCATGGCGGCAACCATGGGCAAACGAGAAGGGCCGGAAAGGTAAGGTGCTGGGCAAGCCCGAACAACCTTTCCGTATCTTTGAACTACACTGTCATTCTACAAGGTGATAACCACTATGTCAAACCGTAAGAAAAGCCAGCCTACGCAATCCCGGAAGGGCCGCAAGGATCACTCCCGGATACGTCAGGCAAACCGAAAACCGCACGTCAACAAGTATAAGCCCCAATAGGCAATATCGAGTAACTCACCATTAAAACCAAGCGTCACCCACGATGTTCCGGCGATGATGACCGGCGTGGGGACGCTGTGTATTTCGGAACCAGAGAACGCAAAGGGGAAGCCATGTCCGCCAAACTCACGAAAACCACCCTCACGAACCTTCAGGGCGTCTCAGTCAACCTTCAGGAAATGCGCGGGAAGATCGAGCGTTGTATTGACTCCTTCGATCCCTCCGAGATTCACGGCATTCTGTTCGAAGTGTTGGACGTCGTGAGCGGAACCGAGGCGGGGATTTCTCAGGTTTTGCAGTAGGGGGTAAAGCCATGAAATCCGAACGCGGCTACTACACCATCTACACGGCGACCGCCTTTTCCCGAGAGGAACACGCCACAACGTCCGACGCCGCCATTCGCAAGGCGTGCAAGATGTTCGAACGACTTAAACGTGTCCATACCGTTTTTATCACGGTTGACCGGGGGCGCGGTAAAACAGCCAGCAAGGTCTTTTGCTATGGTCGCATTCTTAGGCATCCGGACGGCGGCTATGCCTTTGTGAAAGCCTGAAAGGAGTCGAACATGCTCTTACTCCGCAAACGCCCGAAGAACTTTGTCTATCCGTCCGCCCGCAGGAAAACCAGCCTGTTTTACCGCGAGTACACCGGCGGTTGGGAAGTCTGGGGACACGAGTACGACGGCGGATACTGCCTCTATCACGGCAAGCGATTCGTCGCCTTGCTACGTGGTTGTCGGGACATCTTCGAGGCTCACAGGCTGGCCTTGTCGTACATCATCGGCCACCACCAGGGAACACTCGGGAAACCGGATATCTGCGGCCGGGTGTTGCTGGCCGGTGGCGACGTCATTGTCAATTTCATCTGAGAAAAGGGAACTATCATGTACCCTGTCGAAGAATACCCGGAAGGCGTCATCGACGACACCGAAGCCGTGACCTTCGAAAAATGGTTCGAAGAAAAAGCAGTCTGTATCGTGAACGGAGCGGCGGGCATTTACGTTCCGCAGGAATTCGCCGAGGGGCGCACGATGGACGAATGGCACGTCGATCCGGAAGACGCCACGATCCTGCTTGAAGGCCCGGAACACAAGTACTATTGGGACGTGTGGGACACCGTCCTGAGTAACGCCTACTGCGTCAATCCGAAGGATGGCAAGACCCACAGACTCCACCAGGACGACGACCTTTTTGCCGTCCCGGACATGCCGCAGTAACACGCCACAACACCAACCGCCCGAAAACCCTGTCTGTCCTTCCTCTCCGATTCTCTTGGATTCGGCAAGGGGGAAATGTAGAAAATCGAAAGGAAAACAACCATGAATACCGAACAGAAAACCCACTTCGATGAACTGTGCGAACAGGTCGAGATCATCTTTCCGCGACCACTTGAGAAAATGACGGTACCGGCCCGTGCGGGCTTTACCTATCGCGTCATGGAATACCCGAAAAACCTTATCGGTGACGTCCAGACGCCGCGTGAGGACATCGACGAATGGCACAAGCAAGCCGTCGGGATGCGGCTGTCGGTCAGATACAAGGGCCGTGAATACGCCTTTGATTACTGGATGGGGATCGCTCACCTCGATGTCGCCAACGGCCGACCGAACCGGGAGAACACCGTCACCCTGCGCCTGAAGCCCGACGCCATTACGCCCGGTTCCCTCATGTTTTCCCTGTTGATTGACCATTACAGCGCTGACGATGACTTCGAGGAATTTTGCGCCGAATACGGTTACGATACCGATAGCCGCCGCGCCGAGAGAATCTACAGGGCCGTACAGGAACAAGCCCGGCAGATGCGCCGTCTACTCGGTGACGACCTTCACGCCTTCCTTGAAGCCCTTCAGGAACAAGAACGCTATTAACCCGTAAACCCTCATTCACCGCCCTATCGCTCACCGCGTCGGTGAGCACAGGGACACTTTGTCTAAACCGAAAGGAAACATCATGAAATTATTTGATCCAACACCGGAGTACTTTGGCCACAAGATACGCGTCTTGATCGACGAACTGAACGACCGTGCGCCCTGGTTTGCTGTTGTTGATCTTTGCCATGCCATAGGTATCAACGATAATGCGACGGTTGCAATCCGGAAGTTGGACGCCGCCGACGTTACCCTATATTCAATACAGGGGAATCGTGGGGGCCGCAAAATTAACTTCGTGTCAGAGTCAGGCTTTTATGAATTGGTTCTTGGTTCCCGCAAGCCCGGCGCGGTCGCCTTCAAGCGTTGGGTATGCTCCACCGTCCTGCCGTCCATCCGCCGTCATGGCGAGTACGTCGCCTACGCCGACGACAGCGGCAACCCTATCGACGTCCCTGTCGAAATGGTCAGTCTCGCCCTTACGTTACCCTCCGGCACCATCACGGAGACCGCCCCGCGCATCCGCGTCGGGGAGTACTGCGAGGTGAAGGGGATGGACAGCCTCGGCCAGCAACAACGGGCGGCGCTTGGTAAGATCGCCCGCCGGTTACTCCTCACTCATGACCTTCCGATTCTCCATAAATGGCAATCGTTCCGCCGAAGAGACGACGAAAAAATCCGGAAAGGGAACGTCGGTACCTACCCGGAGGCGATCCTTGACCTTGCTTACCAGGAATCCTTAAAGGTCGTCGCGATTGATAGTTACGCAGCACGAAAAACCGTTTACTTATCGTTCACACAAAATGGATAAATCCTATATCTTTGTGGGTTCATTACTTAAAAATCCACTTGCAATTAAGGAGTAATACTGTACATTTGAGCGGGTATAACCAAGACCGCATAGGAGACCGAGCACCGATGACCGCGCGCGAAAATGATCTAACTACTGAATATCGTTTACTTAACAAAGATGAATTCGCGGGTCTCCTCGGGTGCACTATACGAACAGTGGATCGGATGATATCCGCTCAACAGGTACCGCCAAGTATTATCGTGAAAATCCCTACAGGCGTTAAAGGAAAGGCGAGGACTCGGTTCATCTGCGGCCGGGCGGTCGCGTGGATCGAAAGCCTCGCCGGAAAGAGCATGGAGAACAACTGATGAAGAAGACCGACGAATGGTTGGACACGTTCTTTGAAAACCAATTCCTGAAATTTGAAAGCCGCCTCGATAGTATCTACTCAATTGCGGAAAATTACGACAAAACGAGACAAATCGAGCCAAAGCTACGCGCCATGCGTCGCTATATCGAAAGTCTCCTCGGTGAGCGTGACGACTGCTGCGACCTGCTGCCTGATGCGCTCCACAAGGCCCCCGCGTTCTGCCGCCGGGAATGCGCCGGGCAAGGTCCGGATTGCGGCGGATGTGACCACGGCGGCTACGGCCCCGACAATTACCGCACGTTCAGGTCGAACGTAGACGCTGTGGATTACCAGAGCGACATCATCGAGCGGGAAATTGACACTCTCGTTCACATGGCCCCCTCGAAGGTCACCGTCGCACGTCTAAAGAAAATCCAGGACTACGTCACGCAGATGATAAAAAGGGAGACCAGCGCATGAACAAGTATATAGTCGAGATCACCGCCGATATCCCATACCCGTGGCCGAGGTCGTATCGCGAGGAAGCCACCAACGAAGGCGCGGCCATCTCCCGGGCACTCCGCCAATACCGCGCGGACGTCCGTAATCGGACCGGCAGGGGGAAGCAGATCAAGTCCGCGTCGGTGAAGTTCAGGAACTGCGGCCGGGTCGTTCAGGAAGCCGAGGAGGCCATGACGGCCGGGGAGGAGGTGGCTAATGTCTAAGGCAGCGAATACTCCGCGCGGCCTCTACAAACGCGGCGATGTCTGGTACTCCCGCATTGCCGGTCCCGACGGGCGGCTCATTCGGAAGCGCCTGTCCGCCGACAAGCAGACGGCGATCCTTATGCTGAATGAGATGCGGAAGACAACCGAACTCCAGAAATTCGGCGTCCTCCCGAGGAATGTCCACAAGGAAATTAAGGACTGCGCCACCCTGAAAAACCTGTTCTTCGAACGGCTCAGAACCCGGGGCCGACGTAGCAAAACGATCATGATCTACGAGTTCGCTTGGAAGTACGTCATCGAGGACAATAACATCGTTTCCATTGACCAGATCACCATGAGCAAGATTCAGGAACTCGTCAAGCGGCTGAAGGCGAAGGGAATGCGCGCGCAAAGCATCAACATATACGTCGGCGTGGTCAAGGCTGCGCTGGCCTGGGCGAGAGATTTCGAGTACATTAAGACGAACCCGCTGGCTCGCTGGGAAAAGCTGAGTAAAGATCCATCCCTCAAGCGCCGGGATTTCACGCTGGACGAGGAGCGGCGTTTCCTGGCGGCGGAGACCAACCCGGAGTACCACCTGCTGTGGCTCTTGTACTTCCGCACCGGTCTTCGGGCCGACGCCGGGCTGGCCGCCGAGTGGTCCTGGATTTTGTGGAATGAACAGGCGATGATGCTGCCGGAGGAGCATAATAAATCCCGGAAGGATCTCTGGATTCCCCTGGATTCCGAACTCTTCGAGGATCTAAAGGAACGGCACGCCTCGCTTCCTGAAGAGAAAAGGCAGGGACGAATCTTCCGGCCGATATCGCGCACCCCTCTTCGCAAACGGTTCAAGAGCGTCTGCGAGGCGGCGGGTATTGACAGCGAGGGGCTTTGCCTGCATTCTATCAGACACACCTATGCGACGGCCTCGTATGAAGCGTCGGGCAATAATGTAAAGGTGGTTCAGGAACTTTTAGGCCACGCCCACGGCTCGACGTCGATGCTGTACATCCACGCGACCAATCAGCAGAAGCGTGAGGCAGTGGAGCAGAACGCCCTCCGCCGACTCAGGAACGCAGGCGAAGAACTTCGTATCGCGGAGTAACGAGGGAAAAGAGAGTACTTAATTTTTATTAAGGATGCAGGCGGGTATTTCGAAGGGAGGCCCGCCTGCCAAAGTTTGAGAAGAGGACGCTACTGACACATCGGTTGCCATCCTGTTTGTAACTCTTGGTGCCTGAAGGGGACGTCATAATTTACAAAAAAGGTTTTCCCCCGAACCCCTTTTCCAAAAAATCCTTCTCCTCCCAGGCACCCAAGACTCGTTACATTCTCCAACCTCCGGTATACTGAAACGGTTGTTGAGCGCTTACGAGAAAGCTTTTTTTAGAGGAGGGGGGTGCTAAGAACGAGTCTTTTTGTAAAAAAGGCTCCTCCCCCGATTGGCTACGACAGATTGTCGGCCGATTCTTACTCCGTCTTCGAAACGCCTTTTCACCTCACTCAGGAGAAGGCTATGCGGGTGGCGTTGTATTTGAATATGGCTCAGGTGCATCATCAGGGAATTGCCCAGGGAATTATCGAGCATTTTCAGGGGCGGGATAATTGGGAGTTGTTTGGGGCGTATTGGCCGATGAGTGAGGTTGGCGATTTGGAGTATTGGCAGGGGGACGGGATTATCGCCGCTGTCGAATCGGAGACCGAGGGGTTTATGCTGGTCGCTTCCGGGCTGCCGGTGGTGGACGTATCCGGCGGCTGGCGGCATCCGGAGGCGTCGCTCGTTTCCAACGATAATGTCGATATCGGCGCGATGGCCGGGGACTATTTTTTGGGTAACGGTTTTTTGCATTTCGCCTGCTGCCACGCCGACGGGTCGGGGTGGTCGGCGGACCGGCTGCGGGGATTCAGCCGGGCGACGGAGGCGAAGAAGCTGGGGGAACTGAGTGTCTTTTCGCGGCCGATGTCCTGGTGGCACAGTCCGGAATTCTCCCGTGAGCTGGCAGACTTTCTGGCTGCGCAGAGGCGTCCTCTGGCGCTTTTCGCGGCCAACGACATTATCGGGTTGAACGTGGTCGGGTCGTGCCGATTGGCGGGATTGAGGGTACCGGAGGACGTGGCGATTGTCGGGGTCGACAACGAAGAACTCCTGTGCAATCTTTCACGGCCGGCCCTGTCTAGTATTGCATTTGACCGCCACGAAATCGGCCGGCGGGCGGCGCGTTGTTTGGAGGAATTGATTGCGTCGGGAAACGGCAAACCGAAAACGATACGAATCCCTCCCGTGCGGTTGGTTGAACGGGCATCCTCGGCCATTGTTCCGGTGGCTGACCCGCTGATCATTCAGGCCTTGTCCCTCATTCGTCGCGAAGCGGTAAAAGGCTTGACGGCGAGCGACGTGGTACAGGCGCTGTACACGTCCAGACGCAACCTGGAGCGCCGTTTTTCCCGGGCGATGGGCTGCTCCATCCTTGCCAAAATCCACAAAACCCGCATCGAATACGCGAAAACGCTTCTACGGGAAGGCGATTTACCCATTGTCAAAATCGCCGTCCAGTCCGGCTTTGCCTCGGTCAACCGCTTTACTGCCGCTTTTTCGAAATATGTCGGCATGCCGCCACGAGATTATCCGAAACGTTCTGCCGCACGGCCTTGAATCCTTGACAAATTCATCGCTGGCTCTCAATGAGTGGTGGTTATTATTGAAGAATGCAGACGGTTAAACGCAGGATAAAAAGGAGGGAAGGTAGGCCGGGCCTAACCCTCCCTTTTTTATGCCACATGAGCGATTTTACTGCTTTCATGCCCTCCTCACCAATCCTCCTGCATCGGCAGCGTGAAAACGTTCCGGTTCGGCGCTTTTTCCAGTGTCATGTCGGGGGCGGTCTGGACGTCGCCGATGCCGCCGCCAGAGACGCGCATGACGTCGTTCGCCGCCTTGCCGTCCACCAGGGCGATGAGGTCGTCCACCATGTCTTTAAGTTGATCGGCCTGGGCCGACAATTCTTCCGCCGCCGAGGCGGATTGTTCGGCCGAGGCTGCGTTCGATTGGGTGACCTTGTCCATCTGCGCCACCGCCGTGTTGACCTGATCGACGCCGGAGGCCTGTTCACTGGTGGCGGCGGAGATTTCAGACAGGAGATGGCCGACGTTCCGCGTCGCTTCCTCGATATTGGTGAAATCTTCTGACAAGCGCTGGATATTCTCGGAACCGGTCCGCACCCGTTCAACCGTGCCGTGGATGAGGTCGGACGTGTCCTTGGCGGCCTGGGCCGACCGCATGGCGAGGTTCCGCACCTCGTCCGCCACCACGGCGAACCCTTTTCCGGCCTCGCCGGCGCGGGCGGCTTCGACGGCGGCGTTCAGGGCGAGGAGGTTTGTCTGGAAAGCGATTTCCTCGATTGTCTTGATAATGTCACCAATCTTCTCGGCCGACTCGTTAATCTCTTCCATGGCGACGGTGACGTTCCTGACCGTCTCTGTGCCGGTGGTGACGAGCTTCAGGGTCGAGTCCATGGTCTGGCTCGTTTTCGAACTGTTGTCCGCGTTCTGCCTGGTCATGGACGCCATTTGTTCAAGGGCGGACGAGGTCTGTTCCAGGGACGCCGCCTGCTGGGTGGCGCCTTCCGCCAACACCTGGGAGGAACCGGAAATCTGGCCGCTCGCGTTGAAGACCCGGCCGGAACTGTGACCGAGGTTTTCGATTATCCGTCCCAACTTGGTGACGACGTTCGAAATGACCCGCCAGGACAGAATCGACATGACCAGGATGCCGATGGCGCTGACGGACAGCATGAGAACGAGGGAGCGGCGTTCGATGCTGGCGGTAAGGGTCCGGGCGTTTGCCTGGCTTTCCGTAATCTTGTCAAGGAATTCGCCGGTGACGTTCTGCATGGTGATGCGGGCCTGACGGGTCGGGCCGACCATCTGGATGGTGGCGAGGCCGTTACTGTTCCGGTCGACCAGGGTGAAAATTTCCTGAATAATGGCCTTTCCTTTTTCCTCAAGCTTTTCCGTATACAGCCGCCGCGCCATCAGGCCGCCGCGTTCCGGCGGGACCGTGGCGATTACTTCCTGAAGAATGCCGTCCACCGATCCCACCACCTTCTGGATGTCCTCCTTGTTCCGGGCGGCAACCCGTGGGTCGAGTTCGTGCATGTACTTGACGAGGATGAGGCGGAAGCGCATGAGTTCGGTGCGGGCGTCGGCGGCGCGTTTTCCAAGCATTTTCACCTCTTCACTCTCGTCGTCCAGAAGGACGTCCGAGAGGGCTATCAGGTCTTCGTCGACGCCGTTCCAGAAATCGACGCTCTCCTCGTTCAAGCGGGCCGCCCGGTTGTTGGTGTTCTCGAGGGCGAGATCGCCGACCCGATGCGACTCGACGACAAACTTCTCCCAAAGCGAACCCAACTGGGCGGTTGTCTGGCGCATGGCTGGTTCGGCGTCGGCCGGTATGTTCTCTTCGTACACCTGAAGATACAAGGCGACGTTATCCTCCGTCTCCTTGAACCGATCACGTATCAGGGCGGCCATGGTCTCTTCGTCGGTGGCGGAGTTGATTTCCCTCGTTATGATGGTCCGGTCGAGAATGGCCTTGTCGATATTGTTGAGGGCGGCGCTCCGGTTCCCCAGGGCGACCATCTCCTCCACCAGGTTGGAGAGGGTGTTGATGCTGCTCAGGGCCAGACCCATAATGACGACGGCCAGGAGAATGAGCAGGGCAACCACCCCGTAAATTTTCTTGGATATGGACATGATCGTCCCCTTTCTGGCAGCGAGTGCCGGAAGTTGTGCCGCCGCGCTGCATTCGGCCAGAACGATTGGAACAAAATAGTATGGAAAACAAACCGGCCGGACGGTTTCTGTCTCTTCTAGTATTGTATCCTCTATTTTCTTCGGCGCTTCGTTAGGTTTTGGCAACATACCAAGGGTCGCGAGGCATTGCCTATGCGGTGTGGCATTTATTATGTTTGGAAAAGGGTATCCGCCATGGTGAGGAAAGATCCATGCCCGAACGTCGGTTCAGGAGACGCCTAACGGCCCATCGTTCGGCGGGGCCTGCCCTTGGGAATCAGCGGGCGAATCGGCGGGCGATACGGTTAATTCGATTAAAAAATGGCCGAAGAAAATGCCGGAGCAGCGGCGGAGAAAATACCGTAAAAAAAACGTGAAAAATTAATCGGTTATCGCGTCGGAGCCGTTCCGCATCGTGCCACGGAGCGAAGTTCACCACCCTCCCGCGGTCGGGTAAAAGGGTCACAGATGTAAAAAAACTCCCCGCCATTGCGAGCGGGGAGCGCACTGTTTTTAGTGATGGAAGGCCGACCGCTTAGACGCTCCGGTCGATAATACTGGGACCGCCGCCGGCGCGTTTCCCTTGTTTGTTATAAATGGCATCTTTTTGAATCGCGTCGTTCAGGCTCTTCATAAACAATTCGACATGCTCGATGCTGGCCTTAAGAAGTTCCGCATTGTGGCGGGTTTTCAATTGGCACGATTCAAGCAGGTCCTTCAATTGGTTCCGGACGGCCATAAGGCGGGACTTTTCCGGTTCCTCGAGATGCTCGATAACGTCGACGATCTTGACGACGTCGTCGCCAAGGCCGAGGCCCTTTTTTACCAGGGGCATGACGGCCAGGCGTTTCTTTTCTTCCTCTTCAATACGGCCGATGAGTTTTTTCTCTTCAGCCACCGTGTTTTCGAGAAGGGCGATATCGCCCTTGATAATGCTGTCCTTTTTGGCGTCGGCGACGACGAGCATTTCCTTGTGGACTTCGATCTGGCGTTCGAGAATGCCCTCGAGCATGCCGACGGCGCGCTTCAGGGCCGCTTTCGCTTCGTTGTCCATGATCGTCCACCTTTCGTAAAATGTACCGGTTCGCCCGGTCGGTCACGCGTCGAGGCCGGCGACTTCGCCGACGACCGGCGTCGGTTCGACGGGTTGCCCGGCGTTCCCGTTAGTACTGTCCCCGGCGGCCGAACCCGCCTCCGAAGACCGCACCCGGTAGCTGGCCATCATCGACTCGTAGATGAGGTCGGTCAGGCCGTAGCCGCTTCCCTGCGCCAGCGTTTTCGACTGCTCGGTGTCGAGCATTTCCTGGAAGAATTTTTCGCCGTTGTCGCCGTGCATCGCCTCGTTCTCATTGACCGTGGCCCGCATCGACTTCATTACCTGGTTCATGAAGACGGAGACGAAATCCTGGGCGACGCCCCGGACCTTTCTCTCCAGTTCGTCCTCGTCCGATACGGTCTGGCCGAGCTTAAGGGCTTCCGCCCGTTCACTGGCGCGGTTTTCCCGGCTCTGCTGGAAGGCGGACATCCCGCCGACTTTCGGACCCATGCCGATTGCCTCAAGTGCGTTCATTATACCTTCCTCCTGCGTTCAGTTGCTACGGGAAAACCATCGCGGCTATTCGTTTTCCCGTGACAAAGGTGTGACTCAAACCGTACCTGCCGCCCGTCACCTACTGATTAATCAGCTTCGCATTGATGGCGCCGGAAGCGAGCAATTGTTCGAAGATGGTGATTACCTGTTCCGTCGTCAAACCCATGGCGTTGAGTGTATCAATGAGGGTCTGGAGATCGGCGTTCGATCCGGGACCGCCGAGTTCGACGACGTTCCTGGGCGTATCGTTTTCGAGGACATAGGCGGCCGGTTCTTCCGGCGTTTCCGGTCGGACCCGGACGGTCTTGTCCTGAAGGCTGACGGTGGCGTCGGAGACCCGGACGTCCCCGGTGATGACGATGGAATTCATCGCCCGGTTCACCAATATCGTCGCCGGCCGGTCCACCGCGACCGGGACGTCGAGAACGCTCGCGATATAGCGGGTCGTTTCGTAACGGTAGCGGTCGGGAATTCTCACTATCACCTGGCCGGGGTCTTTGGCGATGGCGACCGGCACGGTGGCGGTGTTTTCCGCAAACATCGTCACTTCCTGAAGGTTCGGGTTGAGGGACGGCGTTTCGTTGATGCGCCTGGCGATGTTGGCGGCGTCGTTGTAGTTCGGGCGGTTCAGGTTGAGGCGGAGAAGCATGTCGTCCGAGACCACCATGCCGAAGGGGTAGGTGGCGAGTTGCATCGCCCCGGAGTTCTGGCCGGACGGGATGGTCCCCCGGGTCAGGATGCCGGCGCCGGCGATGACGCGGCCGGTGGCCCGGGCCATCAGTTCCTGTCCAGAGAAGAGGTCGCAGGACAGGAGTTCGCCGCCTTCCAGGCTTTTCGCGTCGCCGATACTGGTGACGCTTACCGGAAAAACCTGTCCGGGCCGGGAAAACGCCGGCATCTCGGCCTTGACCCGGACGATGGCGATATTGCCGGTGGCGAGGCTCGCCACATCGAAGTCGAAATTGCTGTTCCCCATGTATTTTCTGAGGAGGGTGAGGGCGGCCTCCTTCTTGTCGCCGGTGTTTGCAAGGCCGGTGACGATGCCGATGCCTTCCAGGGGAATGGACGGCGCGTGGTGGAGCGTCACGAGATCCCGGACCAATTCCGCCCTGGCCGTCCCGCCGATGGCGAGGGCGAACAGGCAGGCGAGGAGCAGGCGCCCGATAGTGCGTGTTGGTGTCGGTCTCTTGTCCCCTGTGGTCACGGTCTCCATCACTTCACACGGGCGAATCGGGACAACGCCGTCCCTCCCTGTTTGTGGAGGGAAAGGGCCGGATGTTACGGTGAATCCCGGCCCGAACCGGCTTTTTTCCGTCACACTGGCGAATGGCCGTCACGATGACGCGTCCCACTCGTCCTTACTACAACTTATATCGGACATTCCCGCCCGCCTCTCCACTTTTTCCGGAAATAACGGCGGACAGGGCCGGCGCCCGGGGGGGCCCCGCGCCGCGTACGGGGGGGGCGGTGTTAGGGGTGTGTGGCGTTTTAACAAATCCGAGCCCCCCCGACAACTCAGGGTGGGGGGTTGGGTGTTCTGCTTGA
>JAJQFC010000214.1 GCA_021201355.1 Planctomycetaceae bacterium
CTCCCGGAGCGGCGGCACGTGTATCGGGATGACATTCAGGCGGTAATACAAATCCTGGCGGAACAGGCCGGAGTCGACCATCTCAAGAAGGTCCCGGTTGGTGGCGCAAATGAAGCGGACGTCGGAACTCCGGCTTTCCTCGCCGCCTACAGGGAAATAGGTTCGCGTCTCGAGGACGCGGAGCAGCCTGACCTGGGTGGAGAGGGTCATCTCCCCCACTTCGCCGAGGAAAAACGTGCCGCCGTCCGCCAGGCCGATGAGGCCCCGTTTCTCGGCCACCGCCCCGGTGAAGGCGCCCCGGACGTGACCGAACAATTCGCTTTCGAGAAGCGTCTCCGAAAATCCGCCGCAGTTCACCGCCACGAAAGGCCCTTCCCGGCGGGGGCTGCGGCTATGGAGAAGGGCGGCGACGAGCTCCTTCCCGGTTCCGCTCTCGCCGGATATGCAGACGGTGGAGTCGTTTCCCGATACCTGTTCCACCACCGACCGGACCGCCTGCATCGCCGGTGAATTCCCGATAAGGCGGCTTCCCCCGTCGTTGTCCGCCAGGCCGTTCCGACGATAAAGAATGGCGCGGCGGGCGATCTGGCGCAGTTCATCGTTGTCGAACGGCTTCTTTAAGTAATCGAAGGCGCCGCGACGCATCGCCTCCACTGCGACGTCCCAACTGGAAAACGCCGTCATCACCACCACCGGCACCGTTTCATCCCGCTCACGGAGGCGGGTCAGGAGGTCCAGTCCGCCCATCCCGGGCATGCGGATATCCTGAATGACCAGATCGTACGTGCCGGCGGTAAAGGAAGCAAGCGCCTCGTCCCCGTTGGCGGCGACGTCGACGGAATAACCGTCCCGGGATAAGGCCACCTTCACGACAGTCCGGAGACTGGCGTCGTCGTCGACAAACAGGATTCTGCCCTGCACCGGTTCGTTCATTCTGTTCCGAATAATCTTGGTAAAAGAGACTTTCGTCCAGCCGTCGCTATCCTAATGTTACGCCGTCCGATACCTATCCGGGCACCAGGTTCGGACGATCCATGAGGTATCGAGTCGTGCCGCCGTGCCGGTGGGGAGCATTCACGGTCTGAACAAGCGGCAGCCAGATCCGGAATTCCGCACCGCCTTCGGGGCGGTTTTTCCCTTCCAGTTCGCCGCCGTGAAGGGAAATCTGTTTCCTGGCGATTGCCAATCCCATGCCGGTGCCGCTCGGTTTTTCTGTGAAAAACGGCGCGAACATGCGTTCCTCTGCCGCCGGCGTCAGGCCCGGGCCGTTGTCCCGGAAGGTAATTTCCACGCCCTCTGTGCCGTTTTCCGTCTTGGAGTCAAGGCCGATGTCCAGCCGCCCGCTTCTTCCGTCGAGGGCCTGGAGGCTGTTCAGGCTCAGGTTTATAAATACCTCGGCCAAGCGATCGGAATCGCTTTCCACCTCCGGATCGGCCTTTACCGTGACATGCATATCGAGGTTCCCGGCGTCGTCCCGCATCCGCACCACCTCGACTATTTCCTTAAGGAGGCCGCCAAGACGGCGTTTTTTCAAACGAAGCCGTTCCTCCCGGGAAAAATCGAGAAACCGGCCGACCACCCGGTCCAGCCGGTCCGATTCGGACAGGACAACGCCGACGAGCATACGGTTCTGGCTGTCGACGGGAAACGACTCGCCGATTTCCTGAATTGCGCTCCGGAGCGACGCCAGCGGATTCCGAATTTCATGGGCCAGTCCGGCCGCCATCGTCGAGATGGCGGTGGTCCGTTCCAGATTCCGTTCCGCCTTTTCCATCCGTTTCCGGAGGCTCAGATCGCTTACGAGAAACAGCAGTCCGTGAAAGTTTTCGTCCCGGCCGAGGCGCAGCCCGGAGACCCGCGCCTCAAAAGGCGCCCTGCCCGTCTCCGCGTTGCCGTCGGAATGGATGACGAGGGCGTCGTCACGCTTGTTTTCCTGGAGCGATTGGAGATCCGGCAAGTCGTCGGCCGGGAAAATGGTTGTGGCGAAGGATTGCAGATCGCCGCCGGCTCCCGCTTCCGGAAACAGGCGGAGAAATTCATCGTTGACGTAGAGGACCTTGCCGTCCGCCGCCACCACCATGACCCCCTCCATCATGGAAGAAAGGACTTCCTCGTTCAGGCGCTGCTCGATGAAAATCCGTTCGGACAGTACGCCGGACAGGTACGACACCACGAAAAACAGGACGGTGAGGATAAGCATGGTGGCAACCACCGTGTGCCAGTCCGCCGGCGGCAGGGTCTGGAGAATGCCGGGGTCGTAAAACGTCAGTTCCGGGTGCTCATCCTGAATCCCCGCCTGGGCATAGCCGGCGCCGATGCAGGCTATCCCAAGCGTGGCGATGGACGGAAACAACGCTGTCAGCCGGCGCGGCAGGAGCGCTGCCGCCATGACGAGGATAGGCAGGTAGAACGGGATAAAAATCGAGGTGAACCCGCCGCTGGCGAGGATGACCCGTGAAAGAACGGTCAAATCGAAAGCGTATGTGAAGGCGATGCACTGGTCCAGCCAGCGGCTGTTCCGGCCGAGAAACAGGATAAGCAGGTTGACGACCAGCGCCGCCACCATGATGCAGACCAACTGGCCCGGCCGGTAAAACCGGGCCGAATCGCCGAAATACATGTGGTGGACGAAATAGCCGATGATGATCAGGTAGAGGATAAGCCTGATCATCACCACCCAGCCGAGCGACCACATGCGGGAAAAACCGGTTCGTTTTGGCCGTGCCGTGCGGGTCGTCATATGTTCTGCTGCAGCGAGAGAATCGGGAGAAAAATGGCAATCGCAATGGCGCCGACCAGGACGCCCATCACGCAAATGAGGACCGGTTCAATAACCGAGGTCAGGCTGTCCACGGCGGTGTCGACCTGTTCGTCGTAAAAGTCCGCGACCTTTTCCATTAACGCCTCAAGGGCGCCGGTACGTTCGCCGACACTGGTCATTCGCACCACCATCGGCGGGAAGACGGTGCTTTCGGACAGCGGCGTCGCCAGCGATTCGCCCTGGCGGACCGCCTCCCGGCTGGCGAGAATGGCCTCCTCGACAACGCCGTTGCCGGCGGTGGACGCGACGATATCCAACGATGCAAGCATGGGGACGCCGGACTTGAGCATTGTCGAAAACGTTCGGGAAAACCGGCTCAGTGCCACTTTCTGGAACAGTTCCCCGCAGACCGGCGCCTTCAGGACCAGGCTGTCCAGAAAATAGCGTCCGCGCGGCGCTTTTCGAATCAGTTTAAGGGCGATCAGGGTGCCGATAGCCAGGCCGGTGGGGACGTATCAGCGGTTAAGGAGGGTGTCGGATATGGCCATGACGATACGGGTCGGCATCGGCAGTTCCGCCCCCAGGTCGTCAAACATATCCTTGAACATCGGCACGATAAAGGTGAGAAGGCCGATGGTGATGAGGAGGATGGCGGCGAGGGAGACGCCGGGATAGGCCATGGCGGAAAGAATTTTCCGCTTGAGGGAAGCGGTCTTTTCCAGGTAGGCGGAAAGGCGTTTCAGGATGACGTCGAGTTCGCCCGACGCTTCGCCGGCGCGGATAAGGTTTACATAAAGAGGCGAAAAGATCTTCGGCCATTTGGCCAGCGCCGACGACAAGTCGGTGCCGGACCGGACGGCGGATCGGACGTCAGTGACGACAATTTTAAATCCGGGATCGTCGGTCTGTTCCAGGAGGATGTCGAGAATTTCAATGACCGGCAGACCGGCCTCGACCATAGTGGCGAACTGGCGGGTAAAAATGACAAGGTCGTTTCCCGAGACGCGCGGCTTCGGCTTGCCGAGGGTCATCTGGTACCACGGCTTTTTCGATTCGGTGATGGACAGGACATTCAGGCCGTTCCGGCGCAATTGTTGCCGGGCGGCTGCCTGATTCTTGGCCGTAATCTCGTCTTCCACCTTGTTCCCGGTCGTGTCCCGGGCGACGTATTTGAATTTGGCCACCGTTCGCTGCCTCCTCCCCCGACCTCACATGCGATTTTTTAATCGTGGTTCGTCCAGCCTGTCGATAAAGTAAATAGTTCTGCTTCATGCCAGCCGCAACGGCTCGCTTGGTCCCGATAATTGATTATTTCGTCAAAAGCGAATGACGCGTAGGGAACATTTGCAATCATACCGTGATACGCGGTATTGTCAACCCGCGCACGGCGGACGAAACTGAGGGGTGACGGTAATCCGTGTGGCAACCATTTCCGCCAATGGCCTACCAATTCCTCCCCTTCTTGACCGCCTTGGACTGAATACGGCTCATTTCCAGTAGTTCGGCCAATTCGTCAACCCTGGTGGTGGCGTTCAGGGCGGTGTCTTCCGTGATTTTCCCGTCCATGACGAGGTTGAGGAGTGAGGTGTTCATGGTGACCATGCCGTCCTTGGCGCCTGTCTGTATAGCGGAATAGATTTGATGGATTTTATCATCCCTTATATTGGCGCGGATGCCGTGGGTGGCGATAAGTATTTCCAGGGCGACGCACCGGCCCTGGCCGCTGGCGAGTTTGAGTAATTGCTGACTGACAATCCCTTCAAGGACGAACGACAGTTGCGTCCGGATCTGCGCCTGTTGACCGTGCGGAAAAATGTCAATGACCCGGTTGATGGTCTGGACCGCATCCGAGGTGTGGAGGCTGGCCATGGTCAGGTGGCCGGTTTCCGACAGTTCGAGCCCCAATTGCACCGTTTCCATATCGCGCATCTCGCCGATGAGGATGGTATCCGGATCCTGGCGGAGGACGTGCTTCAAGGCGTTCGCAAAACTGGCCGTATCCGGACCGACTTCCCGCTGGTTGACAAGACAGCGCTTGTTCCGGTGGAGGAATTCGATCGGATCTTCGATAGTGACGATGTGCCCGTCGTCATGGGTATTTATGTAATCAACCATGGCGGCGAGGGTGGTTGATTTTCCGGAACCGGTGGCGCCGGTGACGAGGACCAGGCCCTTCTGAAGCTGGCACATGTTTTCGAACAGGTGCGTCGGCAGCCCGAGCTGATCGAAACCGGCAATTTCAAAGGGAATTGTCCTGAGGGTGGCGGCGACGGCGGACCGTTGGTAGAAAACGTTGACGCGGAAACGTCCGACGCCGGACAAACCAAACGCGGTGTCCAGTTCCTTTTCCCGTTCAAAACGGGCGATCTGGTCCGGCTTGAGGATGGAGTAAATTAATTCCTGCGACGCGTCAGGCGTCATCATCGGCAAATTCAGGGGTCTGAGCGAACCGTTTATACGGATGCGCGGCGGACTGCCCGCCGTAATATGGAGGTCTGAACCCTTGTTCGCGGCGAGGGCGCGAAGCAGGTCTTCAATACTGTAGGCGGTTCTGTCCGGCTTTTGCATGGTTGAACATGACCCCGCAACGGTGCGAAAAATACGTAGTACATTAGACTCAATGCGTTCGTGGTTTACCCGTGCTTGAATAGTCCAGTGTACAAATTAGCGCTTCATCATCCTACAAAAAAATCGTGCGCACCAACCCCATGGTGCGCACGTCGGATAAAAGCGGTAAACGGCTACGCCTTGATGTAATTATAGATGTTTTCGTAATGGACCGCCGGGTCGCGCCAGGAGAAGTCATACCGCATGCCGTTCCGCGCCAGACGGTTGAATGCCTCCGGATTGTCGAACCACATCCGGACCGCCCGGCCGAGGCCGTAATCCAGACTTTGCGGCGTTGGGTCGCGGAACGAGAAGCCGTTGGCTTCGCTCAGGCCTTTACCGGAATTTTCAACATCGAACACGGTGTCCATCAACCCGCCCGTCTCCCTGACAATGGGCACCGTCCCATACCGCACGGAAATCATCTGGGTCAGACCGCACGGCTCATAGAGGCTTGGCACGAGGAACATGTCGGACCCGGCGTAAATCAAATGGGACAGATCCTCGTGGTAACCGATGTAGAGGTTGACGTTGTGGTTGTCCCGGAGCTGGTGCTGTAGGGCCAGGAAATCGTTATTCACCTTCGGGTCCGGGGCACTGCCGAGAAGGACGAACTGGGCGTCCATTGTCTGGCTGGCGTGGATGGCGTGCTTAATTAGGTCGAGGCCCTTCTGGTGCGTCAACCTGGTGACGACGGAAATAATCGGGCGCCAGGCGTCCCAGAGGCCGAGCCATTCGCGGAGCGCCGCCTTGTTCTTGTACTTGTCGTTAAAGTCGTCGCCGACGCTGTAGTTGGCGGCCAGTTTGGTATCGGTCCACGGGTTCCAGGTGTCGTAATCGATGCCGTTCAGGACGCCGCCGAGTTTGGCGCCGTTCTTTGCCAGGGTGGTCTGAAGTCCGCGACCGCCGGCGGCGGTTTTGAGTTCTCCGGCATAGGTCGGACTGACGGTGGTGACGAAGTTGGAGTAGACGATTCCGGCCTTCATCATATTAATGCAATTTTTATGGGTGTCGTCCTGCATGCGGTCGGGCGTCATGTAATTTCTGACGTCCAGGCCGACAAGCCCTAACAGCTTGTCGCCAAAGCCGCACAGGCCTTGGCATTCGTTATTGTGGATGGTGTACACGCAGCGGGAATTATTCCAGCCGAGTTTTTCGTAAATATCCCATAGCATCGCCGGGACAAGGCCGGTGGCCCAGTCGTGACAATGGATAATTTCCGGGCGGCGGTTGGTCTTGTACATGAATTCGAGGGCGGCCCGGGAGAAATAGGTGAACCGCTGCAGATCGTCGTCGTAGCCGTAGATGGCGTCGCGTTCGGTATAATTTCCGCCGGTGATGAAATTGACCTGAAGATCGCCGCCGACCTTGCCCTGGAACACTTTTTCCGCCCGCCACTCGCCGTAGTGGGGGCACCACAATTCGCCATATTCTTCGTGGAGGTCTTCGATAAGATCGTACCGCATCGAAGAGTACATCGGGCAGATCACCTCGACGCCGTGGCCGCGCTTCATCAGTTCGCGGCCAAGACCGAGGATGACGTCGCCGAGACCGCCGACCTTGGCACTCGGCGCGACCTCGGGTGTCACCATGACAATGTACATTCTGTTCTCCATGGGTACGGCATAGGTAGTGCCGGCGTCGTCGCCGGGCAAGCGATCCTTTTCTTCCCTGACGTCGGTCAGGTAGGCGCCTTGCGGCAAAAAGGCGCGTTCTTCCTCCCCTCCTCCGGCCATGGTCACCGGGAGTGACTGTTCCTCCCGGGGAGCGGCGTAGGACGGCGTGTTCGGGCCGCCGTGGGGAGCGCCGGACAGGACGTCGAATATCTGCGGCTGGCGCTGCCAGTGCGGGTTGTCCATTTCCAGGGGCGGCGCCGAATGGTTAACCTGCACCGGCTCGGCCGGCTTCGGCGGTTGCACCGGTCCCGGGATAAGGCTGGCTAAAGCCGGTTCGTTTTCCCGGCGGGCGCGTTCCACCGCTTCCGCCATGGCGCGGGCCTTTTCGGCCTGTTCGGCCATTTCCCTTGCGCGTTCGGCCGCGAGGTTTTCTTCGTTACGGCGTTCCTCTTCCTCCCGGGCCAGGCGTTGCCGCTCAGCCTCGTCCGCCTCTTCCCGGGCCTTGGCGACTTTTTCCGCCATAATACGGGCCCGTTCGACCTCCTCGGCCATTTGCCGCGCCCGTTCGGCCGCCAGATTTTCGAGGCGGCGGCGCTCTTCCTCCTCGAGTTGCAGACGGGCCGCTTCGGCCTCTTTTTGAAGCCGTTCATCCTCCGCCGCCTGTTCGGTTTCCTTGCGGCGTTTTATTTCCGCTTCGGCTTTCTGCCGCTCCGCTTCGGCCTGGCGCGCAAGTGCGGCGGCCTCCTCCTCTTCGCGGCGGCGACGAGCCTCTTCGAGCCGGTGCTTCTCCTGCTCCTCGCGGAGCCGCTTTTCCTCCTCGGCGCGGCGAGCCTCTTCCTCGGCTTGTTTTTTGGCTTGTTCTTCGGCTTCGCGACGGGCCTGTTCGGCTGCCCGGGCTTCTTCTTCCTCCCGGCGGCGCTTCTCCTCCTCGGCGCGGCGAGCCTCTTCCTCGGCTTCTTTTTTGGCTTGTTCCTCGGCTTCGCGACGAGCCTGTTCGGCCGCTACTTCACGGGCCTCCTCTTCGGCTTTCCGTTGTTGGTCGGCCGCTTCGGCTTCCTTGCGGCGGCGATCGGCCTCTTCGGCTTCGCGAACAGCTTGTGCGGCAAGGTCGTCGTGAGGATCCGCTGTGGCGCTGTCGGTATCCCCTTTTGGTTTGATTCCAAGAACAGTGGACAGGTCGAGGGAATTGAGCTCCTGACCCTGGAAAAATCGCGGCCTGGCGCCGTTTGTATCGTTGGACGTGGTATTTTTATGTTTTTGCTTACGTTTATGTTCTTTTTTTGAAGCCATGGCTTGCAAATCCCTTTCAGAGCGAAGAGTCACGCCGGTACGCCTTCCGGTCCATACCGCACTGACCCGCCGTCGGCTACACCGTATCATACGCCTGACCGACGTTTTCGGTCAAGTCTTTACTCACCAGACGTCACTGAAAAACGATTTTACCACGTCAGTTTCCGTTTATTGTAAACAGTGCAGGCTGAAGAACAAGGAAATTTGCACGACTTTTTTAATATTCGGTTTATACCAAAACCGGCTATACGAGTATCAGCCGGTGGCCGTGCTTCCGCCCACGCCCTTCCGGAAAACAAAGCGATGCATGGCTTTATACACCAAATCAGACACGATTACCGTGACGACATGCCGTCCGTCTTGCCCGGGACTGTTGGGACAGTTTCACGTTGCTGCGGCGGAGTAAAGCCGGTCGGGCGGTCGAGGCCGGCTTTGGCGAGGAGGCGGTCCCAATCGCCGCTGCAGTACAGAATTGTTCCCGCCACCACGCCCACCGGCATGAGGAGCATGCCGACAAACGGGACGGCGAAGAGGGCCTGCATGCAGGCGCCAAAACCGAGGATTTCCCAGAATCGTTCGCTCGCCAGGAGGTTTTTGTGACGCGGACGGAGAAAGTTCCGCGCCATTGACGAGTCAAGAAAGCCGAACCCGGCGAAATAGCCGCCAACCAGAAAGAGGGGGATAAAACCGACCACCGGTATAAACAGGAACGGCAGGACGATAATTGTGTAGCAAAGTTGTTTAATCAGATTCCACAACGAATCGCCAAAACTGAGGAGAGCCGCCCGGACTGTGAAGCGGAACGGCATATCGACCCGCTCGACGCCGCCGACAATCATGGCTTCCGTCTTCTCGGACAACATGTCGTTAAGGGGCGACGCCAAGGCCATCCCCACCGCCGTAAAGGTAAAAAACGCCGCCGCCAGCGCCACCATGGCGATGACGAACTTGATAAGCCAGCCCATCCAATTCACCACATGGGACAGCCAGCGGCCCACCGGTCCGAGAAAATCCCATGTCACCTCGTAGATATTCCAGTTCCACAGGAAATATATAAAGACGGTCAAGGCAATGCCGTAGAGGATAACGTTAGCGATAAGCGGCAGGACGGCGTATCGCTTTACACCCTTGTTGGCAAGGAGAAACCGGGCGCCGCGAAAAGGAAGCGTCAATCCGCGGCGGAACGCGGAGAACTCGAAAGCCGGTATGGATTTTTTGGCCATGTTCACTGATTCCTTGGGCTGGTTTCGGTTGATGCAGGGTTGGAGAATAACACGGGCACCCGGCATTCGGGTGCCCGTCATAGTATACTGATGCCGCTCATGAAATCATGGGAAATCGGAACGCAACGAGCCAAACCGTTATACGGCCGGTGCCGCGGCGTCCTGTCGGGCCGGAGACTGCGACTGGACCGGCGCCGCCGGTGTGGAGGCGCCAGCCATGACGGGTGATTCCTCCGTCGTGACAGGTGCGGAGTCGATTTTACAGCCGTCGGCGGCCAGGCAGCCGTTCAGGGCATGCTGGAGGATTTTTTCATCCTCGTGGGTCAGGGACGTTTTAATCACCTTGCCGCCGGTGCCGACCAGTTCCTCCAGAACCTTGTCGTGCGTCGCCTTGTTAAACAGGACGAGCAGTAGGGACGTCCCCGGTTTGAAGTTCGCGGCGATTTCCTTGACAAAATCATCGCTGACGCCCATGTCGGTCAAGGCGCCGGAGGCCGCGCCCGCCCCGGCGCCAATGGCCAGGCCGAGTATGGGGTTCAGAAACAATAAACCGATAAGAAGGCCCCAAAACCCACCGGCCAACGCTCCGGCCGCGGTCAGGTTGTACATCTGCTGGAGCTTGACCTTGCCGTCCTCCTTTTTCACCGCCACGACGGCGTCTTCAAGATCAAGGAGATATTCTTTACTCATTTTCATAAGCATGGAACGGACTTCGTTGGCCTTATACATATCGTTATAGGCTATAACCACCAAATCGCTCATGACAGTCCTCTTTCGCGTCAGTGTGCCGCCAAGCAGATCTCCCCGCTGAGGCTGTCGCGTTAAAATAGCCTGTCATTTCACCTTTATAGGATATTGCAGTCCGGTTCATAGCCGGTGCGGGCCTTTCAGTCCCGTGCCATTCGGCGGAAGTCCATGTCTTCAAACGCGAAAATGCAATCCGCCAGTTCCAGGGTGCAGAGGAATGTCAGGTCGATACTGTCCCCTTCAATCTGCCGCATCAACTCCCTGGCCCGGGCGGCGTGGACCGTTATCCGCAGTTCGGAATAGCGGACCGCCTGTCCCGTTTCAATGAGGAAGCCCCAGTCCGACGATATCGCCAGGAACAGTTCACGCACCGCCTGGTTCAGGGCGCGGATAAGGAGCGGGTGCTCCGTATTCTTGTGCTTTGTCGCCAGATCGATCATCTGCTGGCCAAGGCGGTACATGTGGCGGTACACCCAGCAGTTCGGCTGGTAGCTGCGGCCGTCCACCCAGGTCTGGAAGTAATCCTTCTTGCCCCAGGAACTGGCGCCCGGCATCATCTTCTGGTGGGTCGGGTTTTCCGCGAGGTATTCGGACGGCGTCACCGGCCGCACTTCCTGCTGATCAAAGAGAAGCTTCCGGAATACCGATTCAATCCACATCGGGCCTTCCTCCCACCAGTGGCCGAACAGTTCGGCGTCGTAGGCGGAGACAATCATCGATTTCCGGTTGGTGCTTCTGAGGACGTGATTGGCCTTGACGCCCCGGTAGTAGGCGAATTGACCGGCCTGTTCGTGGACCGTGCCCTCGGCCCACATCGGGTTGTAGTAATCCTTTTCGCCAAGGCTGCCGCCCTTTTTCGAAATGCGGTAGTATTTGATGCCGGTGTTCCGGCGGACGTTGGCGGTCTGGAAATATTCCGGAAGGTAATCCCAGTCCGCTTCGTAGCCGAGGTCGCGGTACCATTCCTTATAGTTCGGGTGGCCGGGATACCCGCCTTCACGAGACCACACCGAGGCGCGCGTCTCTTCGTCGATGCCGAAGAAGGCGACGCCGTTCGGGGAGATGACCGGGGCGTCGGTACCGAAAAAGCTCCGGGTGTCCCCTTCCGTAATGCCGTTCGAATTCACCAGCGTCCACTTGATGCCGGAATCGGCGAGGAAGCGGTCCACGCCCGGCGTAAAGGCGTTTTCCGGAAGCCATATGCCCCGGGGCGGACGGCCGAAGGTGCGGGTGTACTGGTCGACGCCGGTCTGAATCTGGCCGTGGACCAGTTCCGGAATGTGCTTGAACAACGGGAGTATCATATGCGTCGCCGCGCAGGTAATGACTTCGATTTTCCCCATGTCCTGGAAGTCCCGGTAGCCCCGGGTGAGGTCGCCTTCGTAAGCGTCGAAGACCTCCTTGGCAATCCAGAACCGGTGCAGGGTTTGTTCAATCGTGTCGTACCACGGTTTGCCTTTGGAATTGTCGCGTTCACGGGTGGCAAGGGCGATCAGTTGGTCGATATGCCTGGCGGCGCGTTCCTTCAATTTCGGCGTCTGCATCATCGACAGAAGGGACGGCGTCAGGGACAGGGTGACGCGGAAGTCGACCTTGTCCCGCTCCAACCGCCAGAACATGTACAGAAGCTGCGTGTACACTGACACCACCGCCTCCATAAACCATTGCTCCTCGAGCGGGACGTCATACTCCGGGTGGTGGATAAACGGCAGGTGCTGGTGGAGAACAAGGGACCAGTAGCCCTTTTCCTCGGCGGCATAATGGGTGCGGTTTTTCCAATAATTATACTGGTTGATGCGCCATTCCGACGACGGCACCTCGAGGATGACGTTGTTCGGATCAACTTCAATGGACGGCCATTCCGCGTATTTCTGCTGATCGGTACGGCTTCCTTTCGGCGCATAGGCCGAGTTCGACCGCGCCACCACTTCGAAATACTCGGTGCCGTCGGCGCGGTAGCCGAGTTCGGCGATATAGTCGTTGTCGGCCTTGATGCGGACCCAGTACTCGTTTTTGTCGGACAGGTAGTCGTCAATCTCAATGACGTCCTGGAAATTGAATCCGTCGAATTCAATGCCGGTACACTGGTAAACGCGGAGAATCAGCCGGTTTTTCGAAAAGAAGTCGTCCCCGAACTTCGCCTTCAACGTTTCCCGGCACTCGCTCCCCACTTCCCAGAGGACGTACATCGTCTCCGGATCCTTCGGGACCAGGTAGAGGTAGGTGGCGTTGTAGAACGGGTCGAGATACGGCACCTCCTTCAGGAGTTCCAGGTCCGGCTTGACCCTGATGCCTTCCTCGCCGGGGATGGAATCGCCCGGCTTCAGGCCGTCGTCCTCTTCCGGAAGGACTGCCCGTTGTACGCCGGTATTGGCCGAGACCCGGCCGCCGGTGCGCATCACTTCCGGGAAATCGGCGGTGCGCCTGGAATGTTCTTCATCGGCGAGGATGGCTTCCGGATCGACAACGGATCCGGCGAGGTCTTCCGCGAGGGTGGCAGGTTTCATAGGTTCGGTCTGAGGAATAGGCGGCACGGCCGGAGAACCGGGGATCGGCATGGTCGGGGATGCGGGATTTTCGGCTTTGGCGGGAACGGCTTCTTCTTTATCAGACATATCGCTTTTCCTCTTCTTGGGTTGCGCCCGGATCGAGCGGCTTTCGGAAAGGTACTGGAAGGATTCAGGCCCGAGGATACGGCATGGATGGGGAAAACGCAAGTGTGGAAACGATTGTCCACCACTGTCGCGTTAAAACAAAACGCCCTGTGATAAAGCGGATGGCCGAGAAGATACACAATCGGACAGCGGAACGGGACGGCAGCGCCCTGTTTCCGACCCATTCGTGGCCGGAGAAATTCAGGCGGTGCGGACCGATACGAGGTCGATGAAGTCGTCCGGGTCGACCTTGTCGACGTTGAGGACGAGGATGCGCCGCTCCTCCAGCATCTGGATGGCTTCGTTGACGACCTGGGATAGGTCTTCCGGGCTGACGTTCTGAAAGACGACGGTCAATTTTTCGATGCGGTCGAGCTTGTCCGACATTTCCAGAATTTTGTAATGGAGCGCCTGGTAGAGGAGTAGTTCCGCCCGGATACGGAGAACCGGCTCGGCGATGGCGCCGGCTTCGGTTTCGTAGTTTGTCCGGTCGGGGAACTGGTTGATGGCGTTCGCGAGGTTGATGACTTCCTCGTCGGTGGCCGGCTGAAACTCGGCGGACCCGGCGGCGCCGGCGGCAATCTGCTCGTCCAGCCGTTTTTGCACCTCTTCGATTTTCCGTTCAAGTTTGCCCCGGCGATCGAACAGACGGCTATGACGGCCCCAGCGGAGCGGGACAATAAGGTGGTTCCACCATTTCAGGCGGGCGAGGACGAATGGGGCCGACGCGGCCGGGAAAACGCCGGCCTTGATGTTGTCGGCCTTTTGCCCGACCCGTTCGGTGGAGCGGATGACGACACCCCAAACGGTCCAGAGAAGGAGCACGCCAAAGAAGACAAACGCCGCTTTCGCCAGCGCCGGTTTGCCGAAAACATAAAACGCAAACGCCATCAGGACAGTGATGATGAGGCCGGCGAAGGAGGTCGCCGGCGCGTCGTCCACGGTGCCGCCGCGCGTCCGCATGTCCTCGGCGGTGCGCTGGCAGAAGTAGTCGAACAGGTTGGGTACGTGGAGAACATCCTCACGCGATTCGTTGGATGATTCCATTGCGCCTGACGATTATCCTTTCTTGTGAGCGTCTCTTGCGACGTCGATTGAAAATACCCGACAACCGGTCAGAACGCCATGACCTGGCACAACCGCATGGCCGTATCCCGGGGCGCGACGCCGACCAGCATGCCGCACGCCTTCATCCGGTCGGCGACGATGCGGGTAAACGAATTCCTGGCCACATCCGGCGTGTTGTTTTCCTTGGACAGGTGGGACAGGACCACCCGCCGCAACCGGTCGCCCGGGAGGTCGCGGATCAGTTCCGCCGCCTCGTTGTTTGACAGGTGGCCGTGTTCTCCCCGGATGCGCGCCTTCAGGGGGTGCGGATAGCGGCGGTTCCGGGCCAGCATGTCGGGGTCGTAATTACTTTTAAGAAATACCAGATCGAGGCTGTCCAGCCATTCGCCAAGTCCAGGAAAAACATGTCCCAAATCGGTGAAAATCCCGCAGCGGCGCCCGTCCTTCTCCACCGCCACCATCATCGGCTCGGCGGCATCGTGGGGCGTCGGGGTGAAATGGAACGTCATTCCGGCGGCGGGAAGCCCGGTCTCCCCGGACCCCGTGTCCAACGTCACCTTGCCAAGCTGGTGGCTGGCGGCGGCGTACGTGCCGTT
>JAJQFC010000019.1 GCA_021201355.1 Planctomycetaceae bacterium
GCATCGAGATGTCCGGCGGCGGCGCCGTCCTCAGGGGAAAACTCCTGGACGACGGCTACCGTCTGGCCAAGCAGGCGAAGGCGATGGCGTCGACATTGCGGAAAAACCATGAAGCCCGCCACAAAGGGGGACTTTGCGACATCAAGTCCGGCGTCGTGTTCCTCGATGTGGCGAACTCGCTGGCCCGTTCGGCCGGCTGCGCCATCAATATTATCGAAGCGGCCTGCCATACGGCGACGCCGCCTCCGGGCAAGTCGCCGCCGAGCCGACGGATGACGGTACGGCACACCCGGGTCGGACAGTGACCGCGACGTTAGCCAATTCGGTAACGATGCAATAATGCGAAACGCGTTATTGCATCTGTCTTTTTAAAGTGAATAATGGTTTCGGTTATCTCGAGCAGTGCGATACCTGCCGGATCGTCTTTGGAGACGAGGAAAAAGGACTGGCAGGCATGTTCAGCGCCGGTGTTTGGGGCGATAATACGCCGAGAACTTTCGCGGCCTGGCCGCACTGTACCACGATATGGGAAAAGGACGCATGAGCAGATTAATGATCGGTATCAGCGGCGTCCGGGGGGTGGTTGGCGACAATCTTACCCCGGAATTATTGGTCAACCTCGGCCAGGCCTTCGGCACCTGGACCGATTCCGGGAAGGTCGTCGTCGGCCGGGACACCCGGGCTTCCGGCGACATGGTGAAGCATGCGGTCTTCTCCGGCCTGCTCTCGGCCGGTTGCCGTATCGTCGACGTCGGCGTCTGCGGCACGCCGTCCGCGGCCATGATGGTAAAACGCCTTGGCGCGGACGGCGGCATCGTCATCTCGGCCAGCCATAATACAATTGAATGGAACGCCCTGAAATTCTTCCGCAGTGACGGCGTCTACATGACCCAGGAGCAGGGGCGCCAGCTTCTGGATATCTATTACGGCGGCGATTCCATCAAGGTCGGCCACGACAAGCTCCACGCGGTGGAGACGGACGACGGCGCCCTCGAAAACCACATCGACACGGTGATGGAAATCGTCGACGTGCCGGCCTTGAAGAAGCGGAAATTCCGCGTCGCCGTCGACTGCTGTAACGGCGCCGGGTCGGAACTGGCCCTCGAATTTCTTCGCCGCACCGGCTGTGTCGCGCTTCCTATCGCCTGCGAGATGAACGGGCATTTTCCGAGAAACCCGGAACCGACGCGCGGCCACGTCACGGAAATTCTCGACGTCGTCAAGAAAAAGGGCGCCGACCTCGGCTTTGCCCAGGACGCCGACGCCGACCGCGTCGCTTTCATCTCGGAACTCGGCGAATACATCGGCGAAGAGTACAGCCTCTGCCTCGCCGCCCGCTACCGCCTGACCCAGAGCAAGGGACCGGTCGTCACCAACCTCTCCACCACCCGGATGATCGACGACGTCGCGAAGGAAGCCGGGGTGGAGGTGTTCCGGACGCCGGTCGGCGAGGTCAACGTCGCCGAGATGATGATTGAGAAAAAAGCCGTTGTCGGCGGCGAAGGGAACGGCGGCGTCATCGATCCGCGGGTCCATTACGGCCGGGACGCCCTCACCGGCGCCGCCCTCATCCTCCAGTACATACTGGAAACGGGAAAGCCCCTGAGCCAGCTCGCCTCGGAAATACCGACCTACCACATGTCGAAACAGAAGGTGGAGTGTTCGAAACGGTCGGTGGCGCCGGTCCTGAAGTGCCTGGCTCAGGAAAAGGCGGAACGCGTCGACACGCAGGACGGCGTCAAGCTCGACTTCGCCGACGGCTGGGTCCATATTCGCCCGTCGAATACGGAGCCCATCGTCCGGGTCTATTCCGAGGCCCGCACGGCGGAAGAGGCCGACGCCCTGGCAAACAAATATCGGGTGGTGGTGGAAAAGCTGGTCAAGAACTCGAACGCGGGATAGCGTTGCGTCCCGCCGCCACCGAAAGGGCCGCCCTGTGAGCATCTGGGATATGCGCCGCACCTACCTGAATATTCGCCGCCTCCGGCAGATCCTGACGGTTCTGGCCCGGCATGGATTTTCCCACGTTATCGAGCAGATGCGTATCGGCGAATACCTGCCGTGGGTCGGCCGGCTTATTCAGGACGGCAAGGTCTCCGGACGCCATCACGACCGGGATCTTCCAAGCCGCCTCGCCAGCGCTTTCGAAGACCTCGGTCCGGTGTATGTTAAGCTCGGCCAGATGCTCGCGGTGAGGCCGGATATTATTCCGGTCGAATTCCAGGTGGCGTTCAGCCGCCTGCAGGACCAGGTTCCGCCGGTGGCGGGCGAGGATATCATCCCCGTCGCCGAAGCGGCGCTTGGCCGATCGATAGACGACATTTTCAAGGAATTTTCCCACACGGCCCTGGCCGCCGGTTCCATAGGGCAGGTTCATGAGGCCACGCTCATGAACGGCCAGCCGGTGATCGTTAAAATTCGCCGGCCCCGTATCGAGCAGGTCATCGCCGAGGACACGAGCCTCCTCGACGCTTTGGCGGATCTGGTGGAGCGGCACATTCCGGAACTGGCGGTTATCCGGCCCCGAATGCTCGCCAGTGAACTCCGCCGGACCATCTACAACGAGCTCGACTTTGTCGGCGAGGCCGCCTACGCCACCAAGTTCCGGGAGACGATGAAGGAAAACCGGGAAGTGTCTATCCCGAAAATCTTCTGGGACTACGTCACCCGGGAAACGCTCGTCATGGAACGGGTGGAGGGGAAGGGGCTATCCGAAGTCGACTTTCTCAGCATCAGGGAAAAGAACCGCATCGCCGGGGTGGTGGCGGATTGTTTCATGCGCCAGTATTTCGAGACCGGCCTGTTTCACGGCGATCCGCATCCCGGTAACATTCTTTACCGGCCGGACGGGATAATTTCTTTTATCGATTTCGGCCAAACCGGTCATATATCGGAAGAACTCCGACATACCCTGGCGCGGATGCTCATGGCCCTGAAGGACAACGACACCGACCTTATCGTCGACCTTTACGCCGATATCGGTGAATTCGCCCCGAACGCCAACATCCAGGGCTTCCGCTTTGACCTGGCGAACTTTGTCGACCGGAATTACGGGATGCCGGCGGAGAAATTGGACTTTTCCCTTCTCGCGCAGGAGACCCTGTCCATCGCCCGGCGGAACGGGTTGTACCTGCCCCGGGATTTTGTCCTGTCGTTGAAGAGCCTCATGCTTGTCGCCAGCGTGGTTCGGGAACTCGATCCCGGCTTCCGCCTCGACATCGCCATCACCCCGGCAGTCCGCCGCCTGGCGATTAACATGCACCGCCCGGACGCAATGGCCAGGCGCGGCTGGAAAACCCTGTCCCGCTTCGCCGGCGTTTTCCGGCGTATTCCGGACGACTTCCGGGACCTTATGGACAAAGCCAAGGACGGCCGGTTTACCATCAATTTCCACCACGACAACCTGCACGGCATCGCCGAGCGGACCGGCCGGGCCATGGACCGCCTGACCCTGGGGATAATCACGGCGGCGGTCATCATCGGCAGTTCCATCGTGTTGTCGGCCGGGCAGTCCGGGCCGGTTTCCGGTATCGTTATTCCGATATTCGGCGGCATTTCGGTGCCGATTCTTTTGGCCAGCCTTGGATTTATCGCGGCGCTGATCCTTGCCGCCTATATTTCCTGGGGAATATTCCGTGACAAGAGTTAATCCGTACCGATCGCCCAGCGCTGAGGCCGCATTCCTTGTCGTCGCCCTCGCCGCTCTTGCCGGCGTGGCCGGATGCGGCCGGGAGGTCGAACCGTTCCCCGAGCCGGGAGCCACGACGGAAAAGCAGGAGATCCTCCGCCGGAGCGGCGTCGGGCCGGTCGTGGTGTCGTTCGCCTCGTACCCGCTTCGGCCCGGTGCGCCGCCGGACGGGGTGAAAATGGCCATCCTCCAAGCCATCGGCAACGGGCGCTGCGACGTGGCGACGTTCTACTGGTCGGAACGGGCCCTGTCCATGGGCTGGATTCAGGAACAGATGGAGCACCGCCGGCGCACCGGTCAGCCGCCCCGGCTCATCCTCGCCGGTCACGGCCTCGGCGCCACCGAGGCGGCGGAGGTGGCCAGGGAAATCATCTTCCATGACCGCGATGTCGAAATCGTCCTCCTCCTGACGGTGGACGCGGTGAAAACCGGGCGCCTCGCCTCGCCGGCCGGGGTCGCCGGCAACGCCATCGCCAAACGCATCCCCGGCGTCAACCATTCCTTCACCGCCTACGACGCCGCGCCGGTGCCGGACGGCAGGCAGTTGTGGTCGCACATCAATTATTACCAGACCCGGAGCACCTACTATCACGGCGCCGCCATGCCGGGGGCGGAAAACCATCACCTTGACGACTGGACCGGACTCCTCAACCACGGCAACGCCGACGATTTCGCCGTCACCTTCCTCGTAAACGATCTCCGCTTCGCCCTCAGAAAGGCGGTGGGACGATGAGGCGGATTATAACGGTGGTCCGTTACGGCGTCGTGGCCTGCGTCGTCGGCGTCATGGCCGTGACCCTGTTCTGTGGCTGCCAGAACAACCTCTGGTGGGAGTACCGGGATGATCCGTACATCGCCGACGTCGCGCAAAAGGGACGGCAGGACGTGCTCCGGAGCGTCAACAGCGCGAACAAGGACGAACGCCAGATGGCCCTCCGCATCTTGGCCATCCAGGCCGGTCAGCTCAGGGCGGACGGGCGGACGGCCGAAGCGCGGGAGTTGGAGGATATTATCCTCCGCCGCTACCACATCGAAAAAGACCCGGGCGTTCGCGCCTGTATAGTTCGAATCTGCGCGCCGGCGGTGGGCCGGGGCAGCACGAAGATGGTGATGTTCCTCCGGGACCGCATCGCCGCCGGCGAATTCCCGGGTTACGCAGCCTTGTCCCTCGCCTACCTCAGGCCGAAAAACGTCCTTGAGGACATTGAACCGTTGACGCGCCATCCGGCGCCGGAAGTGCGGCTGCAGGCGGCGGAGGCGCTGTGCATCCTCGGTGATCCCTACGGCTACAAGGCGGTGGTCCGGGTGTGGAAGGGAATGCGGCCGTCCATCTGGCCGGAAAAAATTGAGGGGGTATCCCTGGCCGAAGCGCGGGCCGGGTTGGAACAACGGGCCGAACGGGGGTTTGGGAAACGGCTGGCGGAGTAGGAGATGATATTCCGCTTCGCGCGTTCACCCGTACCTTCCCGACCGGCACCCGTTACCTCCCCACCCTGTCCTCCGACCGCGCGGATGGTGGACATTCTGCCACGTTGAAAGCGTGTGTGCGACGCCATGCCTACACTTCGATTCAGCGTCAAGCCGCACCCTCCCGCCATTTTTCAAGCGGAACGGGATTTTCCCGCCGATTTCGTCTGGGGAGCGGCGACGTCGCCACCGGGCGCGGAAGGCGACACGGTAAGCGATTGGGCCGCATTGACGGCGCCTGACGGGTCGGTACCGGACGACGGGCCGCGCCATTGGCGGCGCTACCGGTACGACTTTCGGGTGCTCCGGGAACTGTCACTCCATGCCTACCGGTTCGGGTGCGACTGGGGGCGGTTGCAGCATCAACCATACGACGCCCTGAACCGGGAGAATCTTTTCCGTTACCTCGAAATGTTCGCGGAACTTCGCGGTCACGGCATTGAACCCTGGCTGGTCCTGTTCGACCATGCGCTCCCCCGCTGGGTGTCCGGGGCCAGCGGCTGGCTCAACCCGGAGACGCCGCACTGGTTCGCCGATTTCGCCCGCCGCCTCGCCTACGCCACCGACGGCGAGGTCCGTCACTGGATACCCGTCTCCCGCCCGAACCACTACGCTTTCGCCAGTCAGGCCTGGGACCATTATCCGAAGGGAAGCCGGGGCCGGTTGGACCGGGTCGAGACAACCATTCGCCGTTTGCACCGCGGACACGAACTGGCCGTCGCCTGCATCAGGGACCGCGTTCCCGGCGCCAAGATCGGGGTCGAGTTCACCGGGGTGACACCTCTGGCCCGACGGGTCTGGCATCCCGGCGACTGGCTGGGCGCGTCGTGGGCGGGCTGGTTGCTCCAGGCCTACGGACGGAGCGCCTATTTCCGAGGGGTTGGCGCATGCGACTTTGCCATTCACGGCATTGGCAATGAAAAGCCGGTCCGCATCGGCGATGCCGTGTCGCTGACCGGTTTGGTGTCGCCGTCCCTGGTCGCATCATCGGACGACAGTGGCGGCGGCCGCGCCGCGTCGACGCGGCGACGGCGTTTGGCCCGTCTGGTACGGCGGAGCAGGGTTCCTGTGTACTTTATGGGTCGGGGGCATGGCAACGGTAACGCCGGCGGTTTGGACGAACTGTTGCCGGCGTTGGCCGGGAGCGGCGCGGCCGGTTTTTTCTACAGTCCGCTTTTCGATCAGTTCGATCCCTATCACGGCCTGTCCGGCGGCGGCGGACTGCTCCGGGTTGATTTCCAGAGGTATGATTGGCGCCGGGATCTGCGGCCGTTCGCCCAACGTTTGGGTGCGGTGGCGGCAAGCGGATCGCTGGCACCGCCTGAAGCAATTGAAGAAAATTCGTGAAAGTATGGATGCAGCCGGGCCATCTCCCTGACGGCGGCGAAGCACGGGCAAAGAGGGCGGAAAAGCGCCCAAATGACCCGTGTCCACACACTCTCGAGGAAAAGGAGTAGATATGACTATCCGGCGTGCGACAAAAGCGGGCAGTTGGTATCCGGGCGAAGAGAATTCTCTTCGGCAAGAAGTGGAACGCTGCCTCAATGTGGCGGCGGATCAGTATCCGGACGCTGCGTCGCTCTTTCCGGGTCCGCCGGTGGCGGTAATGGTGCCGCACGCCGGGTTGACGTTTTCCGGCCCGCTGGCGGCGGCGGCGTTTCAGGTTCTTCGGACCGGCTACGATCGCGTCGACCGGCTGGTCGTCTTCGGCGCCTGTCACCGTGAGCGGCTTGCCCGCCCCGCCGTATGGGCCGACGGAGCCTGGGAGACGCCCCTCGGCGACATCACGGTCGACGCCGGGGCGGCGGCCGACCTGATCGCGGCCGGACCGGCCGACGCCAACCAGTCGGCTCACGAGGACGACAACGCCATCGAACTCCAGACGCCTTTTATAAAATACCTTTTTCCCGAGGCGAAGATGGTGCCGGTGGCGATGGGGTTTTTCCGCGACTCGTTCGCCATCGGTGAACGCATGGCCAAAGCCGCGCGCCATTGGGACGGCGTCACTCTGGCCGTCGCCAGTACCGATCTGACCCACTACGGCGCCGCGTTCGGGGTGACTCCGGCCGGATTCGGCGAACCGGCGCTCAAATGGGCACGAGAGAACGACGCGCAGTTTCTCGAGGCCGCGACGAGGATGGCCGGGGACGAAATCGTCCGTATCGCCTCGCGGGACGGCAGCGCTTGCGGCGCCGGCGCGGTGGCGGCGGCGATTGGCTGGGCCAAAGAATTCGGCGCGACATCGGGACAGGTCATCGGCTACACGAACAGTCACGACGTCATGCCGGACGGTCGGGCCGAACATTTTGTCGGCTATGCGGCGGTGGGCTGGTAACGGCGGTATCGTCTCCGCCCGACGATAGCACTCGTGGTAACGAAAAGGAGCATCGCCCCGAACGGGCGACGCTCCTCTTAATTCACGGATTCATACAACGGTTTTACGTATCGAACGACTCGTCCTTTTCAGGCGGCGCGTTCGGGTCGATGTTGTCGCCGGGCAGGCTGAGGACGGCGTCGTCCACCGCCACCATGGTCGAGAGGCGAACGCTGGCCGCGCCTTTCCGGCGCTGACTCCGGTGCGACTCCTCGATAACCGTCATGTTCTTCCATTTGCCGCGCCGGTAGCGGAGGTAGAATATCGTGGCGGACGACATGGTGGAAAAGACGATAATGCACCACAGCACATAGAAGTTCGCTCCCAGCCAGAAGCAGACCATGCAGGGAATGGCGAACAGGAACCAGCCGGTAAAGGCCATGACGTAGGCCGAAAATTTCGTATCGCCGGCGCCGCGAATGGCGTTCCCGTAGAGGATGAAAAAACCGTCGGCGATGCAGAAGAAACCGGCAAAGCGGAGGAAATTGACGGCCAGCCGCTTTGTCTCCTCGTTCATGGCGTCGCCGGGGGCGAAAATGGAAACGAGGAAGTGCGGGAACACTTCAAAAAGGATCGTCATCATCGTCATATAGGCGAGGATGAGATAGCGGGCGTTCTTCACCGACCGTTCGGCGAACGGAATGTTCCGGGAGCCGATGCCGTGGCCGACCAGAATGGACGCGGCGGCGCCGAGACCGAGCATCGGCACGAACGACACGCCGTTGACGCTGATGGCGATGGAGGCGGCGGCGCCGACGTTGCCGCCGTTCACAATACCGTACATGCCCATGAGGACGTTGAAGATGGCGAAAGCGCCGACGTCCAGGAACATTTGCATGCCGTTGCCGGTGCCGAAGCGGAGCATGCGCCAGAGAAGGCTGAGGTTTAGGACCCGTTTCGGCCAGGTGCCGAACAGGCTCCGGTTCTGTCCCCGAAGGAAGAGGAAAAGGAAAATCAGAACGCTGAAGGCGTCCGTGCTCACCGTGGCGATGCCGGCGCCGATAACGCCCATGGCCGGTGCGCCGAGCCAGGCGGAGAACGCGTTGATGCCGGCGCCGATATAGGGAAGTATGAACGGCGCGCCGTCAAGGTACAGACTGCCGTCGATGCCGAAAATAAGGGCCCAGTTGAAACAGATATTCAGGAAAATACTGATAAACCCGACAATCACCACGGTCCAGGTCTTGTTCCGGCCGGTCCAGAAACACATGAGGCTCGAGTTCAGGAGGGCGAACACGGCGCCGCTGTTCAAAATTCGGTAATAGCCTTCCTCAAGCATGGCAAGGGTCGGGCTGTGACCGATGATGTAGAAAACATTGGCCGTAAGGGTGCCGACGATGGCGAGCAAGAGTCCGGCGGTGAGGCTGAAAATGATGGACTGCCAGACCGCGACGCCGGTCCGCTCGTACTGCCGAGCGCCAAAGTATTGGGCGACAAACGCATTTCCGTAGTTGGCGACGCCCATAAAAAAGCTGAGGAGCATGAAAGAGCAGGTGCCGGCCGAAAGGGCGGCGGCAATGCTCTCCTCCGAATACCAGGCCACCATCAGGCGGTCGCAGAACAGTTTGAAGGCGAACGTCCCCGACGACATGATGAGGGGAAACGCGACGGCGAAGACTTCCCGAAGCGATCCGGTTTGTTTATGGTCGAGAGGCGACGATTCCATTGTTGACATAGTACGCATCCATTCAGAAAACGTGTCGGGCGCGGCGGCGGCCGGGACCGAAAAAAACAAAAGACGACCGGCATGACCGGCGCGTCTTCAGGTGGCTGATTCGGAATTTTTTCCGGCAACAGGGAAAAGGTGCTTGTCCGACAGGCCCATTTCACCATAACTAAAGGCTGTTCGGACTTCGCCGGCCCCGCGTCCGAGCCGAATCGTACCATTATAGATGCGGCATGTGGAATGCAAACAGGCGTTTTCCCCCGCCGACACATTTTGAGTTCACCCAAAGGAACGCCGGTTTTATGACCACCCCGTTGGACGACAGTATCCAGTTCCTCAAACACGT
The DNA here is from genome assembly GCA_021201355.1 of Planctomycetaceae bacterium. Lineage (GTDB taxonomy): Bacteria > Planctomycetota > SZUA-567 > SZUA-567 > SZUA-567 > JAJBSZ01. Next base: position 9,542 of record JAJQFC010000019.1, read on the forward strand.
CGGCCCGGCGCGGGCCGAAGATTTCGCCCGCCTGGAAATCAGGACGGTGCGGGATTTGATATGGACCTTCCCCCGCGACCTGTCCGACCGGTCGAACCTTTTTACCATCGCCGACAGCCCGGAGGATCGGCCCGTCACCATTATCGCCAGCGCCATTTCGGTGAGTGAGCGGAGCATCCGGCCGCGCTACCAGCGGGCCGGGGCCAAGAAGGCGCCGACAAGCATCATCACCGCCGAATTCACCGACGAATCCGGCGCCATCCTCGATGTGGTCTGGTTCAACCAGCCCTGGCTCAAGGACAAACTGGCCGGACGACGCGTCCTTGTCCACGGCAAGGTGAAGCGCCAGGGACCGCGGCATTCGATGGAACATCCGCTCTACGAAATCCTTCCGGACGACGCGCCGGTCTCGACCCTTAATTTCGGCCGCATCGTGCCGATTTATCCCTGTACCGGCCACCTGAACCAGGCGGTCTGGCGGCGGGCGATGGCCCACGCTCTGGAGACGCGGCTTGAATACCTCGAAGACCCGCTGCCGCCGGAGATGCGGACGGAACTCGACCTGCCGGAACTCCATTGGGCCATCCGGAACATGCATTTTCCGGAAAGTCCGGAGGCGTCCCTGCGGGCGCGGGACCGGCTCGTCTGGGACGAAGCCCTGTTTATCCAAATCGCCGTCCTCGCCGCCCGCCGCCACGCCCTCCACGACATGCCGGGCCGCGCCTTCCAGATTGGGCCGGAACTGGACAGCCGCATCCGCCGGCTGTTTCCCTTCCGCCTGACGCCGGCCCAGGACCGGGCGATTCGGGAGATATCCAAGGACATGCAAAGCCCGCTGCCAATGCAGCGTCTCCTGCAAGGCGATGTCGGAAGCGGCAAAACCGCCGTCAGCGCCTACGCCCTCCTCGTCGCCGTCGCGAACAAGGCCCAGGCCTGCATCATGGCGCCGACGGGATTGTTGGCCAGGCAACATTACGAAACGTTCAAACGCTTTCTTGCGAACAGCCCGAACGCCAGGGTGTCGATGGGCGTTCTTGTCGGCGGCATGCCGGCGGCGGAGCGGCGGGTGGTGACGGAGCGGTTGGCGAACGGCACGCTGGACATTGTCTGCGCCACCCACAGCGCCATAGCCGACAACGTCGTCTTTCACGACCTTGGCCTCGTGGTCATTGACGAACAACACAAGTTTGGCGTCCACCAGCGCTTTGAACTGGCCCGAAAAGGCGTGCGGCCGGACACCCTCGTCATGACGGCGACGCCGATTCCCCGAAGCCTGGCCCTGTCCGTGTACGGCGACCTCGACCTGAGCGTCATCGACACCCTGCCGCCCGGGCGGAAGCCGGTCGTCACGTCGTGGCTGTCCCAGTCGCATCCGGACGAGGCGTGGGATATCGTCCGCCGGGAATTGTCGAAGTCGCGGCAGGCGTTTATCGTTTGTCCGCTCGTCGAGGAATCGGAGGATCTGGACATCCGGTCGGCCGAAGAGGTGTTCGAGTCGCTGTCCGCCGGTGAACTGAAGGGGTACCGCCTCGCCCTTCTCCATGGCCGGTTGAAGCGGAAAGAGCAGTTGGACATCATGGAAAAACTCCGATCCGGCGCCATCGACGCCGTCGTCTCGACGATTGTCATCGAGGTCGGCGTCGATGTTCCGAACGCCACCGTCATGGTCGTCCTCCATGCCGAACGCTTTGGCCTGGCCCAACTGCACCAACTTCGCGGCCGTGTCGGACGGGGCGCGGACCAGGGATATTTCGTCATGCTTTCGGACGCGAAGGAAGGGGACGCCGGACTGCGCCTGTCCGCCCTCGTCGGTTCGTCCGACGGTTTCGCCATCGCCGAAGCGGATCTGCGGATTCGCGGGCCGGGGGAACTCCTCGGCACCAGGCAGAGCGGCCTGGCCGGTTTCCGCCTGATCGACCTCGGGAAGGATCTGGACACGCTTGTCAGGGCGCGGACAACGGCGGCGCATCTTCTCGAAGACGACCCGGAACTGTCCCGTCCCGGGCACCTGCCGCTCCGCCGCGAACTGGTCCGGTTGTACGGGAAGAAATGGGACAGGGTGGCCGGGTCGTAGTTTGATAAAACGACGTACGGCCCGCCACGGAAAACGGTTGGCAAAAACCGGCGTTTTCACTTGGCAGGAGTACGGTGATGCATTATAAATAGATGTTCCACTTTTACCGGACGCGGACGGCGCGTCCTCCGGTTGTGGTTGCTTGCGCCCATTATGGAGACAGTACTTCATGAACCTCAACGGCATTATACGCTCGATTCCGGGATTCCCGAAACCTGGCATCGTCTTCAAAGACATTACCCCGGTGCTAGAAAATCCGGAGGCGTTCCGCTATTCCATCGACTGGTTCTGCGACACTTTCAAGGACAGCGGCGCCGTCAAGGTCTGTGCCGCCGAGGCGCGCGGGTTCATGTTCGCCGCCGCCATCGGCTATAAAATGGGCTGGGGCGTCGTGCCTATCAGGAAACCGGGCAAGCTGCCGTGGAAAACCCTGTCCGAATCCTACGAACTCGAATACGGCACCGCCGTCCTCCATATCCACGAAGACGCGGTCAAACCGGGTGAGCGCGTCCTTGTCGTCGACGACCTCCTCGGCACCGGCGGCACGGCCGAGGCCATGGTTAAACTGGTGGAACGGCTCGGCGGCGTGGTGGCGGCAATGGGGTTCCTGGTTGAACTCGATTTTCTCCACGGCCGTGAGCAACTGGCCAAATACCGGGTCGAATCCCTGGTGCATGTCGCGAGCGAAGAATAATCCGTCCGGGCGTTCCGTGGGTGGACGGTTCCGAAGAGTACACGACGCGTGAGGGAAGGGTGAATGCATACGATAGAGGAGAAGAAGATAGCCTGGCGCCATCTCGCTTCCGAACAATTTTCCCTGGTCAACCGGAATGCCCGGCGGCGGCTGGATCACGCCATTTCGGAAAAGGTGGCGGAACTGGTGGAGACGCGGAAGTCGCGGACCCTTCTCGGATTCGCCTGCATGCCGGACGAACCCGACCTTTCCGCCTATTTCCGTCATTGGCTCGAGGCCGGCGGCCGGCTGGCCCTGCCGGTTTGGAAGGGCGGAGCCACCATGAAGCTTCGCTACGTCACCAACCTCGACGCTGAACTCCATCCCGGCCGGGGCGGCATACTGGTGCCGATGGACGGCCTCCCGGACGCCGAACCGGGTGAAATCGACCTGGCCGTTGTACCGGGACGGTTCTTTTCGGAAAATTGCGATCGGATGGGCAGGGGTGCCGGTTGTTACGACGGTCTGTTCCGGGACAACCCGAAAATGGCCCGGGTGGGCGTCGCCTATGACTTCCAGATCTACCCGGAGGTGCCGGTCGAGGACGGCGACGAGACGATGGACATGGTCGTTACGCCGTCGCGGCTCATCATGAAAAAGAGCGACGACAGCGCCGCCAACAACGCCAGCGGCAGATGGAATGTGAAAAACCTATGAGCGGCAGTTCCCTCATTCTCGCCCTTGAATCGTCCTGCGACGAAACCGCCGGCGCCATTGTCCGTGACGGCCGGGACGTTCTCGGACAGTTCGTCGCCAGCCAGATCGACCTTCACCGGGCCTACGGCGGCGTCGTGCCCGAGGTGGCGTGCCGGGCGCATATGGAATGCCTCCTTCCCGGCGTCGACACGCTCCTCCGGGAGGCGAACGTCCGGCCGGACGATCTTGACGCGGTCGCCGTCACCAACCGCCCCGGCCTTATCGGGGCGCTCCTGGTCGGCGTTTCGGCCGCGAAGGCGTTGGCGTTCGGCTGGGAAAAACCGCTCATCGGCGTCGACCATATTGAAGGCCATATCGCCGCCGCCGGTCTTGCCGAACCGGAATTAACGACGCCGTACATCGCCCTCGTCGTCTCCGGCGGCCACACGAACCTCTATCTCGTCGAGGACAGCCGCCAGGGCGTCGGCGACATGACCTGCCTCGCCTCGACGCTGGACGACGCCGCCGGCGAAGCGTTCGACAAGGCTGCCAAGCTTCTCGGCCTCGGATTTCCGGGCGGCCCGCGTATCGAAAAGGCGGCGGTCGGCGGCAATCCGAAAGCGTACAATTGGAAAAACGCCTGCCTGCCGCCGGACGGGGAAAACTTTTCCTTCAGCGGTTTGAAGACCGCCGTCATGTACGCGGCCCGGGGCCGGGCCGGACGGAAAGGTCCGCTCCTTCTGGACGAGGCCGGGGTCAAGAACGCGGCCGCTTCGTTCCAGGAAGCGGTCACCCACGCGCTGGTCGAACGGGCCATGTCCGCCGCCACCAAACGCGGGGTGAAATGGCTTGCCCTCGGCGGCGGCGTCGCCGCGAACGGGTACCTCCGGTCCGCCCTCCAGCGCGCGGCGACGGAGCAGGGCATCCGGGTGGCGATACCGCCGATGTCATTATGCACGGACAATGCGGTGATGATCGCCGCGAGGGCGCATGTCCTGTTCACGTCCGGCGTCCGGGACGAACTCGATCTTGAGACAGTGGCGCGGTGACGGCCCGGCGGCCGAGCTGACGCCGCCTGAATGGGGGCAAGGGTAGAAAAATCCCCGTTCAACCCGGGTTTATTTTTGAAGTTTTACACTCGTTTTTGAAGGTCCAGATGTCCATGTCTATGATGGTTGCCTCCCTGGCCAGCGGGTCGTCCGGGAACTCGTATTATATTCAGGGTCCGGACGGGGCGGTCCTCGTCGACGCCGGGCTGTCCGGCCGACGTCTTATTGAGAACATCGTCGCCGCCGGCGGCGATCCGGCCCGGGTCAAAGGCATTATCGTCACCCACGATCACCATGATCACGTCTCCGGCGCCGGCGTTCTCCAGCGGAAACATAATTGGAAGCTGTGGATGACAAAAGGCACGTACGCCGCCGCCAGCCACAAGCTTGGCAAGGTGACGGTGGACACGGTGTCCGGGGAGACCGGGCTTCTCGCCGCCGGAATGACGTTCCATTTCACCCCGACGCCCCACGATGCCGCCGAGCC